>NZ_ATVC01000013.1 GCF_000420525.1 Aquaspirillum serpens DSM 68 | reverse complement strand
CAAGGCTTGGCTTGGTGATTCTCTCAGCCAAGCAAATTCTTGCTTCCAGCTGGGCAAAAGATTAGCCAATTTGACGTAAGAAAACTTGCTTGTCGGGTCAGTCTGATACCATTCCTTTTGCAACGCCAACGCCTTATTAAAGACGAACCGACACGAACCCGCAAAGCGCGACATTTGCCGTGTTTGCTGGCCGTTGGGTGTCAGTTGGAATTTGAAGGCTTGGAGTCGTTTCATACGCTCATTATACAAACAGCAAAGCAAACATTGATTTGTTTTTACTTTACAACCACAACACCAAACCCTAAAACAGCTTTGCCGTTTGCGCCTGATATCCCCGCCATGAATGGCGAGGTTTTACGGCGCAGGGGATAAAACCAATCTGTTGTCACTGAATGCCTCGATTGAAGCTGCGCGGGCAGGTGAAGCGGGGAGAGGGTTTGCTGTGGTAGCTGATGAGGTGCGCGTGTTGGCCAGCCAATCGGGGACTTCAGCCAAACATATTGGGCAATTGGCACAAGAAGCACAAAGCTGTGTCGCAGCGCTGTCTGATTCGCTACAACGCCTCAGCCAATCTCAACGCGGCCAAGAACGCTAAAAAAATACCCCCCGCCGCAGCGGGGGGGGATACTCACACAACAAAGCCAAACTTAATCGCGGCTCATGCCTGTGAAGGCCATCAACAGCTGTAACAAGCTAGTGAACAAGTTGTAAACCGCAACAAACAAGGTCAGGGTAGCAGACACATAGTTTGTTTCACCGCCGTGCACGATTTCGGACACTTGGAACAAAATCAGCATCGAGCTAAACAACACAAAGGCCGCGCACAAGGTCAGGTGCAGCGCAGGAATTTGTAAGAACAAATTCGCCACTACCGCCACCATCAACACGACAGCACCGATACTCAAGAAATTACCTAGAAAATTAAGCTGTTTTTTGACTGTAGTGGCAATCGCAGCCATCACAAAGAACACAGCTGCTGTCCCCCCTGCGGCGACTGCAATCAGCTGACCGCCATTCGCCATCCCCAAAGCAAGTTGCAAGATTGGGCCAAGCAACACGCCCATGACAAAGGTAAAGGCCAACAACAGACCCACGCCTAGGCTGCTATTACGATTCCGCTCGACCGCAAACATCAAGCCATAAATCACCGCTAGCATGGCAATGGTTGAGACAATCGGGCTGGACTTCATGAAGCTGAAGTTCAGGTTCACCCCAAACATCGCCCCCGCCATTGTTGGAATCAGCGAGATAGCAAGCAATAGATAAGTATTCCGCAGCACTCGGTTTTGGCTGGCAGAAAGGGGATAAGATGTAGATGATGTCGGGTACATGGTAAGCCTCCTTAGGAATGGCAAAATCGTCTTCCGGCACAGCTAATTTTTATCAAACCTGCCAAATTTCAAGACGTGCTAGCGACTTTTTAACTGAGTTTCCTTGTTTTAAGCTTAAATCTACGTTATTATTCGCCTCCCTCAAGTGCGAGGATGGCGGAATTGGTAGACGCACTGGATTTAGGTTCCAGCGCCTTTGGCGTGAGAGTTCGAGTCTCTTTCCTCGCACCAGCATGATTTTTGACATGCTTCCCACAGTAAGTTCCCAGCAGTTTCCCTACTACGTTTTTCTGTTTCGCTCATTGCACGATCTCGCAGTCAGCCAAGCCTAACAAGGCGATTTTTACTCGCCAAAATTCAAATCAGTATTCACCAAATGATGGTTTTGCTGTGCAGAACGATGAAAAGCACTGCTGATAGTCATCGCAATATCCCAACCAATCTGACCACCGACGCCTAATCCAATCAGCAACAGCACTGCTAGCCAGTATTTTGCTTTCCCTTTCATATCACTTTATCCCTTTCTGTCATCGGCAGAATGCTGTGCACCGGTAAACCAGTGACTGTCCAGCCTTCGAAATGCAAACAAAACCCACAGCGCTTCAGTGCTTCGGCAAAAGTTTGCTGGATTCTCCCAATTATTCTTTGTGTCATCGTCATCATCCCCATACTAAATACGTCTGATGCCTGAAAACTCATAATACAAAAGCATTGTATATGGTTCCAAACCACTTATTGCATTATTTTTCCTAGCATTTTCGGCTGGATGTTGAGAAAACTTGAGAAGTTTTTACTCGAGAGAAGTTTTTACGGATGAAAAGCAAATTCATGACATGAATTTAACAAATAATGTCTTTTTGACTTTATTTATTGGATTAACCACATAAAAACCAAAAACAAGCAAAGAAAGGTAACAGCCTTTGTTACAGCAAAGGAAAAGACTGCTTAGGGATTAAAATGGCATGCAATCTGGCAAATTGACAACAACTGTGCACGCATTTCGGTTAATGACTGTCCTAGATCGACTGTCTTAAATCGGAGACAGTGGCCGTGTAATACCAACCACTCATCCACGTTTTCTGCCACCACCGGATGCAATAACACCCCAGTGGCTGTTTCCGCCAACAGATCGCCACGCCCCTCTTGCGTTCTTAGATAGGCATAGAGCTGGTAGAGATAAGGGCTGTGCAATGTACGTTCACGGTACCAACCGGGCTTTAACAAAGCGGTTAATTTCGTATCTATCACAATGCGATGAGGTGGAAAGGTGTGCTCTAACACAATGTCGGTTTTCATACGCGGCAAGATGCTAGCCATACCACTGCTTTGTGCTTCAACGGGCCAATGCCAATGCTGGCCGGTTTTGACTTTCCATTGTTGAGGATCAAGCACCGCACGATAAAACCCCGCTATCGCCTTTTCAAATAAACGGCGGAGGCTGGTCGCATCTTGAATAGGTTGTGAAATCTCAGAACAACTATCGTTTGGATGGGGTAACCCCAAACGCAATAATAATTCGGCAATCAGCAATAAACGCCGATCGATTGGCTCTCGTATCCCACTTAAACGGGGTAGGTGAGCTAAAGCTTGCTTCGGTGTCAATGTGGTAACACCAAAACGCTGTAACTGCTGTGTCAGCCGCCGGCATTGCCCTTGCTGGGTACGATCGCTGGCCCAGGCCCCCGCCTGTTGCACTGCGGCTAATAGCAGACGATGAAATGCAGTGTCGTAATCTAAGGCAGAAAACTGACAGACAACTTGACCGCGCAACAGACGCTGTTGCACCAACGTCGGCAAAACTTGAATACGCCCACGCACCTGTGCCACAACTGCCTGCTGAGGTAGATGTTCAACGGCTAAGGGGCGGTGTAATTTACGTTCTAGCTCGGGCAAGAACAGTTCAATCAGAACCTGCGGCAAACGATCAATCGCGCTTTCAATACCATGCGGAGCATAATCAGGTTCAACCGCCAATTCCGAGGCATACCACAGCAACCACCACAGGTTACGAATGGGAATGGCAAGATTGTTTGATGACATTAGGGGGTAGCAAGCAATTGTTGGCAGAAAGTTTCCACCTGATCGGGGGCATCAAACCAATATTCTTGCAATAAGGGTTGAATTTCGCTGGTCACACATTGAGACCACCAATCCCATGCCGTATCAGCCGATAGTGTGGTGTGCGGTGTGGCATAGCTATGACCGAGACAAAACGCTGGACCTAACCGCATGTCAGCAGCAATGTGTTCATTTAGGGCCAACATGCGCTGCCGTATCGTGTCAGCCAACGGGAGAGGCACAGCGCAGGTTTGTTCTAACCATTGGAGCCATGATGAATTGAATGCAGGAGTGAGGGTGATAAATGCAAAGCGGCGGCGCAGGGCAAAATCCACTACCGCCAAGCTGCGATCAGCAGTATTCATGGTGCCAATCAGATACAAATTATCTGGCAAATAAAAAGGCCGCAGTTGACCCTCGGCATCGGGATAGCTCAATAATAATGCTTCACTTGGCGTGCGCTTGCTAGCCTCGAGTAGGGTCAAGCACTCGCCAAAAATTTGTGCCGGTTGACCACGGTTGATTTCTTCAATCAACAAGACAAAGGGTACATCGGGACAACGCTGTGCCTGTTGCGCTAATTGCAATAACACCCCATCACGAATCAATAATTTACCTTCTGCCGTTGGTCGCCAACCTCGGACAAAATCTTCGTAACTTACATTGGCATGAAATTGCACCGCACGCAGTTGTTGTTGTCGTTGGTAACCGATCAAGGCAAATGCCAACCGTTTTGCTAACCAAGTTTTACCAGTGCCGGGGGGCCCTTGCAGAATCAGGTTTTTCTTTTGCCGCCAGATGGTAAGAAAACGCGCTAGCGTCTCCTGTGCTAAAAAACAGCCCTCGCTGACAATATCTTCTACGCTATAGCGATCTAGTTCACTCTCTGCGAGTGGTTCTTCGGGTTCGGACAACACATCGGCAGGAGAAATAGCAGGGGATGCTGGCAGAAAGTCAGCAATATTTTGTGGTTGTTGATCGAAGGCAAAGGCAATCAGCGCATCACCGCGTGGATCGAGTCCATAAGTCACCGCTTGAATCGTATTGCGAAAGGTATAGCGGTACCATTCCTTGATCGTTGGAAATTGATACAACCAATTCACCGCAACCGATTTACCATTTAGCGGATTGGCGGTAATGACACCAATGGCCTTGATATTCATCACCGACACCACTTTACCGCGCTGCTGTAACAATGGAGGCAGGCCATATTTGCGGGTGTATGCTGCTTTTACTGCAATATATTCCCCAACCTGCATTTGCCGGACCGCCTCTTGATAGCGATCGTGATAGCCGTTTTCCCAGATACCTTCTGCCAAAAAGCGGGCCAGTTGGTCATCTTGATGACCATACGATGCACCGACAAACCAATGACGAGCAGGTCGCTGAGAAAGCGTAGGGAGAGAAGGAGGTTGACTCATGATAACCGCAGGCCATATCAAACGATGGGCCAGCATCATACGCCAACCACCGGCAGCGAAAAGCGTCGTCTGACTAGATTAAGCAGCGAGGGCGAGCGCCAATTGTCGGCACCGCAATGCAAATTGTTCTAATAACAGCAAACCCTCGGTCCATTCGGTATGGCCGGAAGCGACATTGATATGCCCAGCTTGAGGGAGCCACGTTAATGCCGCCCCCCATTGCTGAGCCATGATCTGTGCCCGCTGTGGCACACAAAACGGGTCGTTATCACTGGCGATAACAGACACCGGACAAGGAAAATTAAGCGCAGGAAGGGGAGCAAAGCGAGCCAAACATTCGGGGGCATGTTGCCGCTCGACATCAGCCGGTGCCACCAAAAACACGCCGGCAATGTTCTTGGCTAGATGATTTTTTAAATAATGCGCAACCGTGACACACCCTAAGCTGTGGGCGATGATAATCACCGGTTTTTGTGCTTGGCTCAAGGTTTGGTGGAGCTGCTGTAGCCATGCCGTGGGTGTAGGGTCGAGCCAGTCATGGTTTTCCACTCGCAAAGCGCCCAGTTGCTGCGCCCAATGGCTCTGCCAATGTTCTGGCTCGGAGCCTTTCCAACCCGGTTGAATCACATAATCAAAGGTATCTAACACTGTCGATTTCCACACGATGGCGCGCCCTTCCCTGATTTCACTGAACAGGAAACAGGATAGCGTGAAACCATTACAACCTAAACGAATAAAAAACGATTTATTTATTCTTTTTAGTGGTTTGCAAATACCTTCGCCGAACGATGGTTTTCAATCAACAGCGTTTGATACGGTTGGTTGGGAACACCAGGCGTTTCCATCCCTGGCGAGCCGGTCACCATCCCCGGCACAGCCAACCCAATGGCTTTCGGCTTTTGTAATAACAGCTGTTTAATGTCCTGCGCTGGAACATGACCTTCAATCAAATAACCACCCACTTTTGCTGTATGACAAGAACCATATTGACTTGGCATCCCTAATTGTTGTCGTGTCTGGTTGATATTAGCAACATGATGAATTTTGACTGCAAAGCCGTGTTGCTCAAGATGCGCCGCCCATTTTTTACAGCATGGGCAACTGGGGTCCATATACATCTCTGCTTGCAGCGGCGGTGTTTGAGCAAATGCCGACAAGCTCAACAGGGCATAACACCCCGCCAACAACCATGGTTTCCACTGAGTCGCCATCGTAATACCTTTCTCTCATCAAACATTGAACGGATCTTTTTGACAGTGCGCTAAGATATCATGTTCCCGTTGATAGACTTGTGTTTGAACTTGCATCAAACCCAGCAAAGTAGAAAAGACATTATCATGGCTGTAAAGACGTGCTGTTTGTTTACCCAAGCAGGTTAGAGAAACACGGTTTTGTTGCTGCCAATTTGCGGAAAACCACATTAGCATTGGAATATGCTTTTGTGCATCAGGTGCAAAAACATAAGGCGTGGCATGTAAATAAAGATTATTTTCTCCCAATGATTCGCCATGGTCAGAGAGATACCACATGGCAGTGGTAATATGCTGTTGTGTATTTAATAAACCAATTATTTTATCCAACACATAATCGGTATATAAAATCGTATTATCGAAAGAGTTAGTAATTTCTGCTTGAGTGCATTTTTGTAACTCAGAGGTTTGACATTCTGGTTGAAAGACAGCAAATTTTTTTGGATAACGCTTGTAGTAGGCAGGGCCATGACTGCCTTTTTGATGTAAGACAATCACCGTATCACGACTAATTTTCTTCAGTTTTTGCTCTAAATTTTCTACCAACACTTCATCAAAACACTCTTGCCCCTCGCAATAGGTAGCTGATGGCTTCGTTTCAAATAGTTTTTCTCCCGCCACACGCTCACAAACCCCTTTGCAGCCTGAATTATTATCCAGCCACAACACATCAATTTTTTTTGTATGTCGTAATACATCGAGCACGTTTTCTTGACCAGCAGCAATATCTAGCTCAAATTTCTCTCGTGGAATACCCGAAAACATGCAAGGGATAGAAACAGCTGTTTCTGTTCCACATGACCACATGTTGGAAAAATTGATGATATCTTGAGCCTGACTAAGCTTTGGATTGGTTTCTCGTGAATAGCCATTTAAAGAAAAATGATCAGCACGCGCTGTTTCGCCAACCACTAACACCAATACCTGTGGCTGATTTGAGCGAGTAAAGTGTTTCGCGTCTTGACCAATTAGCACTAATGCTTTCGGCGTGGCAAAATGCTCTTTCAAATAAGAAGAGGTCGCTTGCAGATAGTTAAAGGGCGTAACAACAAAACGAATTTCACGGTGATTACGAAAAAGCGAGGCAAAATCTTGATAATAACAAAAACCAACAAGAGCAATGGTACAACATGCAGCAAAAACAAAAGCACTTCTTACTAATATCTCACGGTACAAACTGCGATATTGAATTTTAGTTTTTATAATAATCGCGATTGGCAATAAAGCCGTCAAAAAAAGCCAAACGATCATCCCCCAAGAAATAAGGTCGAGAGACTCTAGGAAATCGGTCTGGGCTGCATTCCTCACCATGTTTTTTTCAATCATCACGCCATACTGCATCATAAAATAACTGATAGCCGATGTTGCAAGAATTAGACTGATTACAACCGGCTTAAACAAAAATGGAATGAGCAACAAACAAAAAACCAAATATAAAACAGCACTAATCAGCAAAAACACCATAAAAAAAACAGTTATTTCATAGAATCCTAACGGACTCAACCAAACAGAAAGACGTTGCCAAAAAGAGATATTAAAAACAGTGATAAAAAATAAGGTACAGAATAAAGCCATGTGTTCTGGCTTGTGGCATAGCAGTGATTGGCGATTAATTTTTAACATCATTGAGCACAGGGAAATTGAATGGTGATAGAAAAGCCAGCAGGAGAAGAGAAATTCACTTCAGCCTGATGAAGAGCAGCAATTTCTTTTATCAGTGATAAACCAATTCCAGAACCACTCACCTTTTGACCTGCAGGGCGATAAAAACGATTACCAAGATTTGACAATACCTCTTCGGATACCCCAGGCCCGTTATCTTCTATGGTGAGACAATGATTATTGACAGAAACCTGTACTGTGGTCGCACCATATTTCTCACTGTTATCAATCGCATTCCTTAACATGACAGCAATTAAATCTTCATCGAGCTGTACTGGATAATCGCTTTTGTCTATGGTAGAAAAATCAATTTTTATTCCGCCATCACGCTTGATGTCTTGTAATTTATTTTTTACTACTTCAGCCAAGTCATTTTCTTTAAGTGTTATCACTTTGCTATCAACACGCGCTAACAATAGTAATTGCTCAACCAAACGATGAGCACGTTCTGTTGATAGCCGAATATTGCGTAAACCACGTTGTTTTGCCTCTTGGCGTTGTGTAGTTTCAATCACATCCAAACTCAATAAAATACCTGCCAAAGGGGTACGGAGTTCATGGGCAGCATCTGCAACAAAACGTTGTTCACGCTGCCTAAACTGAGAGATTCGGTTTAATAACTGATTCAGCGCTTGTGGTAATACCTCAATTTCTTTCGGCACCTGCATCATAAAAGCCGATAAATCATCACCCGGACGGCAAGCGACTTCTTGCGAAAATAGTCTTAATGGCGCAAGTCCGCGCCATACGCCAAAAACCATGGCAATACCCAACAACAATAGGCAAATAATGACAACCGGTGAAACATCTTTTGCCACATCCGCAGCAAGATAATTACGCACATCTAATGAAATAGCGACGATAATTTTTTGATCATTTTTTATCTCGCTATGAGTTTGCCAAGTTGTATCATCAAGCACTATTTTTGCTGCAGCATCAAAGGGAAAAGCAGGGTATTGATTACTCGCTACCAGCTGTTGAGTTTTAATATTATATAAACTGTATTTAGCAAATAAGGAATAGTCTTTATCTAAAACCAAATCAGCAGGAAGTTGCTTTAATACTTTTTGCGGTAGTAGTTGATAAAAGCGAGCCGCTTCGACTAATCGAGTTTCTATGATTTCATCGACTTCGTGGCTTACTTGTCTTGCTACCAGTGCCAACATGACAAAAGTAGCAATGATGATACCTAGCAAAATGTTCATGCTAAGATTTAATAAAATAGAGTGTTTTTTTAATTGAGTCGCCACCCTTCACCTCGAATATTTTCTATGTAGGTATCACCCAACATTTTTCTAAGCCGTGATAAATGTGAAGCCAGTGGATTACTGTCATGCTCAACGGTGTTACCATAAAGATAATCATTGAGTTGTTGATACGATAATACTTGTTGTGGATGCGTCATAAATGCGTGTAATAACCGCAACAGGATGGCACTAGACAGTAAAGGCTGATCTGCTTTCCATGCCATCGAACCATCATGAGTCATACGTAAATCACGCCACACAATATAGCTGACCGTTTTTTTATGTGTTCGTCTAATCAATGCCTGTAGCCGAGCAATTAGCTCGGCCAAGTTAAATGGCTTGGCTAAATAATCATCTGCACCAGTATTCAACAATTGAATTTTGCTGTCTAACTGCCCTCGGGCAGTTAATACTAATGTAGGAATGGCATTTCTACCATGTCGCAGTTTTTTTAATAAAACCTCGCCATCCAAACTCGGCAAACCTAAATCTAAAATCAACACATGATAATCTTGGTTATCTTGTAATTGCGCTAGCCCTTGCAAGCCATCTTGACACCAAGTGACCTCAAAGTTGGCATCCCATAGGCCATCTAACAGGCTTTCCCCTAAAACAGGATCATCTTCTAGTAAAAATAGCTTATATTTTTCCGTGGATGGATTGTTCATTGTTTTTGACCTTCTTTTTGCCGTGAATCATGGCAGCAATCAGATTATCTTTTTGCAAGAAACTTTCTAAAATAGCAGCAGCAACATGAACAAAAACCATGACATAAATCATATTGACTAACCATTCATGCAGTTCCTCAACCCATTCTTCACCCCAAAATTGATCTAAAGTCATCATCCAGCCGCTAATAATAAGTGCAGACATCACACCCCATAGGGCTAACATCATCATAGCAGCCAAGGGATTATGTCCTAGACCATGTTTTTCACCATCATGAATATGTTTAATGTGTGACACAACCCGATGAGGTGTGGGGACAAAAGAAGAAAATCTCGCATACGGTGTGCCAATAAATCCCCATATCCATCGAACAAACATAATGGCAAGAATGGCATAACCTAAGTAACGGTGAATCTCATCTCCTTCTTCAGTTAAAAACGCATTAATGAAAAACAGCCCTGCAACTAACCAATGCGAGGCTCGCACCAACTTATCCCACACCAATATTTTATTTTGCATAATATTTTCCTATAGAAAAAGCCAGCACTAGCTGGCTTTTTCACTGACAAAAATTAGGACTCTGTTTTTGTCTTAACAACTTTGCCATCAACAGGGTTGAAATACACTTCAACTTTCTGACCTTGTTTGTTTTTGCCATAGATTTCATAGCAGTTGCCATCGGTCACTTTGAATTTCTTAATCTGATAACCTTGCTCAACCAACTGCGCTTGGAATTTGTCCTGATTTTGCCAAGTGCTTGGCTCTGCTTGGGTACAGGTTGGGCCAGCGACAGCAACACCAGACAACAAAGCCACGGCAACAGCAGATAACAGTTTCTTCATTACATTCTCCCTATCGAGGTCATTACCACAAGTTCGGCAGGTGCTATTAGACAGGGACAGATTCAAACCTAACTTAAGCAGGTAGCAAGCAGCAAAGAAATATAAAATGGTATTGCAGATGGAAAAGTCCATCACGCAATACCGTGTTAAAGGCTAGGAATTATTTGACACCATAAACTTGGTCAAACACGCCACCGTCGGAAAAATGTGCCGTCTGGTTCTTGGCCCAACCGCCTAAATCAGCAATCGAGAATAATTTGACCTGTGGGAAGGTGTTGCGATATTGCGTGGCAACCTGTGGGTCGATAGGGCGGTAGTAATTTTGGGCGATTAACGCTTGTGCTTGTGGCGTATATAAGAATTTCAAATAATCAGTCGCCAACTGTCGCGTGCCTTTTTTATCGACGTTTTTGTCAATAATCGCCACCGGTGGCTCGGCCAGAATCGATAGCGACGGCACCACGATATCAAACTTCTCAGGTCCTAATTCTTTCTTCGCCAAAATGGCTTCGTTTTCCCATGCCAGTAACACATCACCGATTCCACGCTCGGTAAAAGTCATGGTTGAACCACGGGCGCCAGTGTCAAGAACCGGCACGTTTTTATAGAGTGCGCGCAGATAGTCTTTGGCTTTTTGTTCGGTAGCCCCTGGCTGTTTCAACGCCCACCCCCACGCCGCCAGATGGTTCCAACGTGCTCCCCCAGACGTTTTTGGATTCGGGGTAATGACCTGCACCCCGGGTTTAACCAAATCGCCCCAGTCTTTAATTTGTTTAGGATTGCCTTTGCGGACCAGAAAAACAATGGTTGAGGTATAAGGCGAGCTGTTATGGGGCAGGCGGCTTTGCCAATTTGCCGGCAACAACTTCGCTTTTTGGCTGATTTCATCGATATCGTAAGCCAACGCCAATGTCACCACGTCGGCACTTAACCCATCGATGACAGAACGGGCTTGCTTGCCAGAGCCGCCGTGAGATTGTTGAATCGTTAAGGTGTCTTTAGTATTGCGCGCTTGCCAATCTTTGATAAAGGCCGCGTTGATCTCTTTATATAGTTCACGAGTCGGGTCATAGGAGACATTTAAAAGCGTCACCGGAGCAGCCCACACCGATGAAGATAAGCCGACAGCAGCCAGTAACCAAGTCAAACGAGTCATGATGTAGTCCTTAATTGAATTGACTCGCCTAGCTTACTGGATAAAAAACCAAATAAAAAATAATAAATAACACTTCTTTTATTACAAAACAATCTATCTATCCGGTGCCGCCCACAGGGTTAGGGATCTCAAACACCACACAACAGCCGCCATAATAGCTATCTTCAATCCACACCTTGCCGCCACAACTTTCTACAATACGCCGCACAATCGCCAAACCAATCCCCGTGCCGCCACCATCGCGTTCACCAAGGGCATTCGATTGTAAACGCTCAAACACACGAAACACCCTTTCACGATAAGTCGCCTCGATACCCACGCCGTTATCACACACGGTATAGCGGACGCTGTTCACATGACGTTCACCGTGAATGACAATATGCAATGGCAATATCGGTGGTGTTTTCTCTTGATGGGACGGCTGAGCATGCCGCAGGGCGTTTTCTAAAATCGTTTCGAAAATTTGATTGAGGCGTGGCATATCAATCCAAACCGCCGGCAACGCTGGATGCACCTCTACCTCGGCATGATATTGCTGTAAAGCAGGGGTCAGACGTTGTAACAATACAGTCAATAATCGATTGACATCCACCTCCACCATCTGACCACGCGGTTGATCGGCGGCCAAATAACGTTCGACATCACGCAATAAATTCTGTTGGCGCCGCGCCTGTTGGCGAATAAAGTTTAAGGAAAACGCCACTTCGGGATCATCCTCGACGCGATTACCTAGTAGAGAAGTTAAATGATCGGCATACGAGGCAAGACGGCGGGCAGGTTCTTGCAGATGGTGGGCGGTCACTTCAGCGAAACGTTGCAACTCGGCATTACTGCGCGCCAGCTGCGTCATCATCTGTTTTTGCTGGGTAATATCACGGCTGACATGCACCATCCCCATCGCCTGTTCGCCCCATGTCACAGGGGATAATATGACTTCAAACCAGCGTTGTCCTAAGCGATCCTCGACCTCGATACGATGTCCTGTTCCACCTTGATAAATCTGTTGGCACACCGGACAGTCTTGAATCGACAGATGTGAGGCATGTAATACATCATGGCAATGTCGGCCAACACACTCGACCTCGGATAGATTGAACAACTTACGAGCCGCAGCATTGGTTTGGCGGATTTCACCATTCACATCAATCACCACCGTCGGGTCGGGAATGGCATCGTAGGTTGTGGCGGCATGGGCCATTAACCGGAACGGCCCCGCTAGGGCATATTCCACCAGCGCCACATAGATATACCAATAACCGAGAATTTTAAACAAGTGGCCAATCAGGTTGGATAAGCCATAGACATCAATATAAAAAGTAAACGCCAACTCGGCAATAATCGTGGCCACAATCGACACTGAAATCAGCGCCACCATGTGAGGATCAAAGCGTTTTCGCCGCCAATAGAGGTGTAAACCAGCCAATATCAGCAATAACACGATGAGATATTCACTCACGATTTTAAAAGGTGTGAGTCCTTTTCCTTCAATAAAGGCATCGGGAAAATAACCCGACATAATCCATGCCCATACCGCCAGCGCAATCCCTCCCATCGTGATAATCAGCCAACCACGGTGTAGCGTACGCACCCCAAACCACGGCACGGCCAATAACAACAGCGCCTGTAAATAACGGGTTGCAACCCAGACTTGTGTGGGCAAATTGGCATCCGTCACACCGGGATAAATATTCATCCCTTTGTAAACTAAGGTATGAAATAAATCTAAGGCGCCCAACCATAACAAGCCAGTGCCGAGAAAGAGTAAAAACGGATTGCGTGAAAAACCATAGGTATTCCATGCCACGATAAAAGCACTGGTTGCCACTACGATAGACACCAGTTCTGCCACGGTATGGAACAATAAAAAGCTGAAAAAACTTAACGGGATTAACAACATCACCGCCAGCAGGGGCACAATCGCTCGCCGTCCAATTAGCATGGACTTGAGCGATTGTATAATTTCTGAACCATACCCATTCATTGGTTTTCTTTCACGCTTTCAAGCGTCATTTCCGTCAAATAGGGAATTTCAAAGGTGAAACACGAACCCAAGCCTTCGCCAGCTGATTCCACCCACAATCGCCCACCATGATGTTCAACAATTTTGCGACAAATCGCCAACCCTAAGCCAGTGCCTTCATAGGCCGAGCGAGATTGCAAACGCTGGAACATTTGGAACAAACGTCCGGCTTGCTCCGGCATGATGCCAATTCCATTATCTTGAATCGACACCGACCACATACCATCGCCGACCACTGCACGGATTTCAATATGTGGCACACGCTCCGCCACACGAAATTTCAAGGCATTACCGATCAGGTTTTGTAACAAACGCAATAGCTCATCCGGACTGGCAAACAGGCGTGGCCATTCACCCTGCACTGTGATCTGTGCGCCCGACTCACGCACCATTGGCTGTAAGAATAACAGCACTTGTTGCAACACCTCTTGGCTTTCTATCCAAACAGGGGGTTCCCCCTTGCGGCCAACACGCGAATATTCCAACAACCCAATTAACATTGCATCTAAGCGTTTTGCACCATCAATCGCAAAATGACAAAATTGTTGTTGGTCTTCATCTAATTGATTACCCAAACTTTGCCGGAGCAATTGCAAATAACTCGAAATCATCCGCAGTGGTTGCCGCATATCGTGAGAAATACTGTAGCTAAATTGCTCTAGCTCAGCATTGGAATGTTCCAACGCATGGGTTTTTTCTTGCAATTCGGCTTCGCTGGCTTTGAGCGCACTGATATCAATTGCGGTCACCGCCACCAAACACTGTTCGGCTAATTGCACCGGAATGGCATGTAACATCACTTCGATCTGACGGTCCGGTAGCGTAATATTGAGATGGTCAATTGTCGCCAACTGCCCCTGCATGGCCTGAATCAACAACCGCTGCAATGCTGCTTGTTGTTCAACCTGCGGCCAACAAGGTAAGTCAACTAAGGTTGCACCCAGCACTCGCTCCCGTTGCCCATTTAATACCGTCAGCGCCTGTGAATTGACTTCCAACAATCGCCCCTCGCTATCCACAATCGCCGCCATCAAACTCGATTGTTCAAACAAGGCGCTGAATAAGCCTTGGCGATAGGCCAACGCATGGTTAGCTTGTTCGATTCTGAGCTCATCACGCTTCATCCGCATGATAAACAGCACAAACAGCACCATTAACACCACAGCAAACACCGATACCCATGCCACTTGTCGGTACCAATCGGCCAAATAATCCTCATCCGCCAAAGCCACCTGCACATAAAACGGATATTTTTTCAACACACGAAAACTCGCAAGGCGTGGTCTAGCATCGGTGGAGGCGATAAACCGTAATGAACCTGCGCTCACCCCCGCTTCAATTTGTCGGCGCACCGCATTACTCGGTGGAATCGGTTGATTGATGTCTTGCTCTTGTACGCTGCTATAAGGGGTGCGGAAAATCAATCGGAAATTATCCGAGCGCCGTAGCAATGCACGTCCTTGATCGCCGACATCCAATTTAGCGAAATCATCAGCCAAATCGTCAAGGTGAAACAGGGCATTCACCACACCGATCAATTCGCCATCAGCGTTACGAATCGCCAGCGATTGCACCAATGCCCACTTCCCCGTGGCGCGAGCAACTAAGGGATCGGAAAACACATGCTTTAACGAAGGGTTGGCGCGTAAGCGTTGGAAATGGGGACGATCAGCAATGGAAAACGGGCGCCATTCAGGATCAGATGACAACAGCAATTGACCATCGGCATCAAAAATAAACAACCCGGCTACGGCAGGAAAATCAACAATTAAGTTCGCCAGCCGTTTTTGCATCGGCAATAGCGATTCTGAAGGAGTGCGGCTCCATAAGCCTTGGGTACGCACTTCGTCTGCCACAAAAGAAAGAATGCCATCCACACGAGAAAAGTCAGCCGCCACCCGTGTTTCTAAAACCTGCACCAAGTTATCAGTATTGATCTTGGCACTGTTCACGGCCTGTTGATGACTCGCCCACAGGAAATAGACCATTGTGGTGAGAAGACATAGCAAACACAGGCTGAACGCCAACACCGGTGTCCGCATGGTCTGCATAGGCAAGGAGGATGAAGCAGAAAGTGGTGCCATAACGGTAACCCTAACGCTGCAATAGATTGATGTAAAAGTGAAAAAACAATAGAAAAAAGTTTTTTCACTTTAGAAGATCAGCACTGCGATAACTGACATTATTATACAATCTATCATATTTATATTTTTTGCGAAATATCAATAAAAAAGCCCTGTTGTGGCACCCACAACAGGGCCTTGCCAACCGATCAGCAAGCCATTTAGTTTTGAATCACAATTTTTGGCATCCGGCTCGAATAGTCTCGTGCTTTTTCTCCGACTTTAATTGCCACTTTGCGCGCAATTTGACGGTAGATTTCTGCAATTTTGCCATCTGGATCAGCCACCACCGAAGGTTTGCCCTGATCAGTATGCAATCGAATCGACAAATCTAGCGGCAATTGACCAATCAACTCCACGCCATATTGCGCTGCCATTTTTTCACCGCCACCGTGGCCAAAAATTGCTTCCGTGTGGCCACATTGCGAACAAATGTGCATCGCCATGTTCTCCACAATGCCCAGTACCGGAATATTGACCTTTTCAAACATCTTGAGGCCTTTTTTGGCATCAAGCAGGGCAATATCTTGCGGCGTGGTCACCACAATCGCACCGGTAACAGGAATTTTTTGTGACAAAGTCAATTGCACATCTCCTGTGCCGGGCGGCAAGTCGATGACTAAATAATCCACCTCATCCCAACGGGTGTCGTTCAGTAGCTGCATTAACGCTTGCGTCACCATCGGCCCACGCCACACCATCGCCTGATCTTCATCCACTAAATAGCCAATCGACATGGTTTGCACACCGTAGTTTTCAACGGGATAGATGGATTTACCATCCGGTGATTCAGGCCGACGGCCGGCCAACCCCATCATCAACGGTTGCGAAGGGCCATAAATATCAGCATCTAAAATCCCCACTCGTGCCCCTTCGGCGGCCAACGCCAACGCCAAATTGACTGCGGTGGTGGATTTTCCAACGCCACCTTTACCACTGGACACGGCAATAATGTTTTTCACCCCCGCCAGCAAAGCGACTCCACGCTGTACCGCATGGCTCACAATCTCGCTGCGCACCGTAACCCGTGCTTCACTGATGTCGGGTAACTGTAAAAGATGATCGGCGATGTGTTGCTCCAAAGCAGCCCACTGGGTTTTTGCCGGATAAGGCAACACCACTTCCACTTCAACAACGCTGCCTTGTAATTGAATACGGCGAATTGTCTTACCTGTCACAAAATCATGGCCGGTATTTGGATCGATACAGGTTTGCAAATGGTCGCGCAACTGTTGTTCGGTATAGGTCGCCGCAGGCTGACCTTGTAAAAGTTGTTTAATTTTGGCAAACATGGCTGGGCTCCAGAGTAATATCCGACTATTTTAATCAACTTTTATTGATTCTGACCAGCATCACCGGTCTCACCCGTGGCTGCGGTATAATTACGTTTTGACTTCTAACTGTATTCGAGACCGTTACGCCATGACACAACGCAAAATTCTGGTCACCAGCGCCCTTCCCTACGCCAATGGTTCGATTCACCTTGGCCACATGGTTGAACACATCCAAACCGATATTTGGGTACGCTTTCAGAAAATGCGCGGCCATACTTGTCACTATGTTTGTGCGGATGATACTCATGGCACGCCCATTATGTTGGCAGCAGAAAAACAAGGCATCACCCCCGAACAACTGATTGAGCGCGTTCATGCCGAGCATTTCGCCGATTTCCAAGGTTTTCACATCGGTTACGACAACTATTACAGCACCAACAGCCCAGAAAACCGCCATTACAGCTACGACATTTATCAAAAACTGCGCGATGCCGGCAAAATCGTCAGCCGCACCATTGAACAGCTCTACGACCCAGAAAAGGGTATGTTTTTACCCGATCGCTTTGTCAAAGGCGAATGTCCAAAGTGTCATGCCAAAGACCAATACGGCGACTCATGTGAAGTGTGCGGCGCCACTTACAGCCCGACCGAATTGATTCACCCCTATTCCGCAGTCAGTGGCGCTACGCCGGTGTTGCGCGAGTCGGAGCATTTCTTCTTCCGGTTAGGGGAATGTGCCGAGTTTCTGCGTGATTGGACCGCCGGCCACAGCACGTTATCAGATGGCCGTGAACAGCCCCACCTACAGCCAGAATCACTCAATAAAATGAACGAGTGGATTGAGGGCGGTTTGCAAGATTGGGATATTTCACGCGACGCGCCTTACTTTGGTTTTGAAATTCCCAACGCCCCTGGTAAGTATTTCTATGTCTGGTTGGACGCGCCGATTGGTTATATGGCCAGCTTTAAAGCCCTGTGTGATCGCGAAGGGCTGAATTTCGACGAGTATTTCAAGGCTGACTCGAGCACAGAACTCTATCATTTCATCGGTAAAGACATTCTTTATTTCCATGCCCTATTCTGGCCAGCGACCTTGCAATACAGCGGCTATCGCACCCCAACCGGTGTATTCGCCCATGGTTTCTTGACCGTTGACGGTCAAAAAATGTCCAAATCGCGTGGCACATTTATCACCGCCCGTAGCTATCTCGATTGTGGTTTGAATCCAGAATGGATGCGTTATTACATCGGAGCCAAACTCAACAGCAAAATTGAAGATATCGATTTATCGTTGAGCGACTTTGTGGCGCGGGTGAATTCAGATTTGGTTGGGAAATTTATTAACATCGCCAGCCGTGCCGCCGGTTTTATCAGCAAGCGCTTTGATGGCAAGTTGGCCGCCCAGCTCAGCGATACCAGCTTATTAGAAGCCCTCACCGCCCCAGCAGAAAACCTAGCTCAGAGTTTTGAACAGCGTGAATACGCTCGCGCTTTGCGGGATGTGATGGCGTTGGCCGATCAGGTGAATTTGTATGTTGATGCCAACAAACCGTGGGAATTAGCCCGTCAAGAAGGCATGGAACAGCAACTGCAACAAGTGTGTACGGTGTTAATTAACGCATTCCGCCTGCTGACAATTTATCTCAAGCCGGTGTTGCCAAAATTGGCAGAACAAGTCGAACACTTTTTAAATATCGCACCATTGACTTGGGCGGATAGCCAACAGCTGTTGCTCGACCATACCATCCAACCTTATCAACATTTAATGCAACGGATTGAACCGAAATTGATTGAACAACTGATTGAAGCCAATAAGCAAAGCACCCCAACCGTCAGCGAAGCGGCGGCCGATAACTACGAACCCATCGCAGACACCATTGCTATTGACGACTTCGCCAAAGTCGATTTGCGCGTTGGCGAAGTGTTAGCGTGTCAATATGTTGAAGGCTCGGATAAATTGCTGCAATTTACCGTCAACCTCGGCTTTGAAACCCGCAATATTTTCTCGGGCATCCGTAAAGCCTATGCCGAACCAGAAAAATTAGTCGGTCGTAAGGTGATTGTGGTAGCCAACTTAGCGCCACGCAAAATGCGCTTCGGTGTCTCACAAGGGATGATTGTGTGTGCTTCTGGTACCGATGATAGCAGCGGTTTGTTCTTGTTAGATGTCGATCAAGGTGCACAACCAGGGATGCGCATCGGTTAACAATTTTTTCTGAAAATTTTTGAAAACCCACGCCAGCGGCGAAACACCGCTGGCAACGGGTTTTCGCGCAATTACACGCGTGGTGCAGCAGCGGTGAATTCTAAATCTACCGATTCCCCTGCTACAGTTGGATCACTTTCTGTAGTCGCAACAGCCGCCATAGCGGTCATGTCTTCTTGTAAATCGGCTTCAAATTCACTGACTGGTTTCGCATTCACCAAACCTTCTGCCTGTACTAAAGCAGCAATTTCTTCTGGGGTCGCTTCAACGGCAACCGGCTCTTGCTGAGCCAAACCTAAATCAGGGAACGCTTCGTCAGCCGTATCAGCGACTGGTGCCGCCGATGCTTGTGCAGTAGCGGTAATTTCATCCGCTGCCGCTAAAAAGGCTTCTACTGCCGAGGTTTCAGGGGCAGGCGTTGGCATTTCGCCAGCCGCTTGCAACATCGCGGCCACTTCTTGCGAATCTAACAAGGCGCTGTCGGTGGCAACAACGGCATCTTCATTGTCAAACGCTACCGGAAATTCTGGGGCAATCACCTCGTCTGCCGCCGCTTCTACTGGCAAATCATCACTTGCCACCGACTCGGTTTCAGTCTCTACTTCCGCCGCTGCCACTGCCTCAGTCTCAACCATGGCGTTGTCTTCTACAGCAGGCGCTTCCACTACGTCAGGGGTTTCTGATACCAAACTGGCCATCTCTTCTACCGGTGTTGCAGAGGGTTTGACTGCCGCACCGGACAACAGCGAAGCCAAAGCGGCCACTTCTTGCGAATCTAACACCGCGCTCAGATGTTCCTCTAACAATAACACAGCATCGTTTTCGGCCAATTTCGCCTGATCGATCTCTGCGCGCACGTCTTTGATTTTCTGCACCAACACAAAACACAGCTTCCAAGCATGGCTTGGTGCCGCCGGTTGTTTCCCCAAATCAGCAGAACTGACATCAAGCAAGTCAGCATCCGCATCATAGTCGTTGGGTTGGCGTGGAGAGGTGTTTGGGTCTAGTTCAAGTAAAAGTGCATTCAGTTTTTCAGTCAGGGCAATTGCCGCTTTTTGATAAAAGGCCTCGGTATTGGGCTTCATAGGGATTCACCGCTCTCAAGAAAGTACACGCATGGGCGCATGATTCTCTTCCTGTTTGTGTTCACAGATGCACTCAAACAGGCATCACCTTCCCGACTATCTCTAGAACCCCTCCAGAAATAGCACCGCCGTTACCGGCTGGATTCGCCACGGGTAGAGCAGTTACGGTTGCCAGCCGTTCATCAAAACTGATGAGGTCATCGCAAGGCAAACGCTTACGATACGACAATCATGCCACAGCTGAGAGCGAAAAAAACCCCGATGTGGTGACATCGGGGTTTTTCGGGTCATCAAGCTTGGCTTATTTCATGCCACCCACGGTTTGCAGGGTTTCCCACTTGCCGTCTTTCACTTGGTACACCGTCACAGCACCGTTCACCAAGTCGCCCTTGTCGTCAAACTTGACCTTGCTGGTCACACCAGCATATTCGGTTTCAGCCAGTTTTGGAGCAAACGCAGCCGGATCAACCGAGTCGGCTTTTTTCATCGCATCGACCATCACGCGCACTGCGTCATAGGCATAAGGCGAGTACATTTGCACTTCGCCATACTTGGCTTTGAATTTCTCGTTAAACGAAGCAAACCCCGGCATTTGATCGCGTGGCATACCGATGAAGGAGGCGTAGTGACCTTCGGCAGCTTCACCCGCCAATTTCAGGAATTCTGGCGAGTAGATCCCGTCAGCACCCAACAATTTGACTTCGATGCCCAATTTCTTCATCTGTTTTGCCAATGGGCCGCCCTGAGCGTCCATCCCACCAAAGAACACCAGATCAGGCTTCGCGGCTTTGATAGACGTCAAAATCGCCATAAAGTCGGTAGCGGTGTTAGAGGTAAACTCACGCTTCACCACTTTCGCACCTTTAGCCTCGGCAGCCTTCACGAATTCGTCAGCAATCCCTTGACCATAGGCAGTGCGGTCATCAATCACCGCCACATTTTTCACTTTGAGGCTTTCCACCGCAAAGTTACCCAACGATGCGCCTTGTTGCACATCGTTTGCCACCACACGGTAAGCGGTCTTGAAACCTTGCTGGGTGTAAGCAGGGTTGGTAGAGGAAGGCGAAATTTGTGGAATGCCCGCGTCAGCATAAATTTTCGATGCTGGGATAGTCGTACCCGAGTTTAAGTGACCGATCACACCCACCACTTTTTTGTCCACCAAGCGTTGTGCCACTTGGGTTGCAATTTTCGGGTCGGCTTGGTCGTCTTCAGACACCAACTCCAAACGCACTTTTTTGCCGCCGATGGTCAAACCTTCGGCATTGATCTCATCCACGGCCAAACGAGCACCGGATTCGTTGTCTTTACCTAAGTGGGCAATGGGGCCAGTCAATGGCGCCACGCTACCAATCAGTACGGTGGTTTCTTCTGCAGGTGCTGCAGCAACAGGAGCAGGCGCGGCAGCATCGGCAGCAGGCTTAGGTGCCTCGGATTTACCGCAGGCAGACAGGGCTAAAACGGCGGAAGCAATCAGGCTTAAACGGGCATACTTCATGGGGACATCCTTCACGTGAGCTTAAGGGAACGGGGATGATTATTATGAGTGCTTTGCCAGACTGTCAATCATATTGCCACATATGCTCTTAGCTTAACTTGCCACCCAATTCGGGTTGCCGCCGTTCGATAAATAAGCTACACCCGCTGGTTTTTTTCGCGACTTTTTTCGCCTCGGCGGCAACGGCAGAAATATCACGGTGTGAATGATAGAGTGTCGGTTCAATCCGAATTGCACCAATTGATAATGCAGTCAAGGGTAAAAAAGCACTCTCGCCATTACGCTGCACCGCTAAAAACCCTCCAAGATCTAAATGCTCTGGTCGGAAAAAACGTTTCACCTGTTGTTCGAATGCTGTCAAAATGCCACGGCAACGGGCTTCCCAATCATCACTGCGGAATAACACAATAAAATCATCGCCGCCAACATGACCGACAAAATCTTGGTTAGGGTCGGCATGTTCTAATAACAGATGGCCGGTAAATTGAATTAGTTCGTCGCCTTGGCTAAAACCGTATAAATCATTAAACGGTTTAAAATGATCTAAATCACAGTAAGCCACGGTAAATAACCGCCCTGTCAGTAACTCTTGGTCAATCGCTTCGTTAATCGGCACATTCCCCGGCAAACCGGTCAGTGGATTGGCATGGCGGGCAGCACGGATTTGAATTTCGTTGATTTTTTTCATCAGATCAAAACCGGTTCCCATACCGAGATAACGACCTTGATCGGTGATGATAAAACCATCAATCAAATACCGCCGCTCCGCCGCCACCACAATGCTCGACAAGGTTTGAATACTCATCGAAGCATCAACAATCAATGGTTTAGGATCCATCATGCCGGCGCAGGGTTTTTTTGCATATAACTCACGGCTAAACGGACGGGCAAAGGTTTCGAGAACATGATGTCGCCGCAACAACCCCACGGGCCGCCCATCGTCCACCACTGGGATAGCGAATAAATCGGCATCATCAGCAAAAGCACGATAGGCAGTGTCAGCGGGAGCATGTGAAGCGAGAGTATCCACCGCGACTAATAAGTCCCCCGCTCGATCTGCCGTCACAATGATTAAATTGCTTTCTTGCTGGCTGAAAGGGGATTGTTGTTGGTGATGACGGATTTGAAACTGACGAGCCGGTAAAGCCGATGGCTTGCCGAAAAAATAACCCTGACCAAAATTGACTCCGAGTTCGCGTAGGGTTTGATATTCAGCCTGGGTTTCCACCCCCTCGGCCACCACATGGCAACCATTATGCTCAGCAAGTTGAATAATGCTGGTTAAAAAGTGTCGATGAATTGGGTTTTCGTTGATGTTTTGGATAAAAAATTTATCCAGCTTCACAAAATCAGGGGAAATTTCTGCCCAACTACGCAGATTGGAAAAACCTTCGCCCAAATCATCTAATGCCACCCGTAAACCCTGTTGGCGATAGGCATGTAAACGATTGCGTAAGGTTTCAAATTGACCAAAAGGCCGACTTTCGGTTAATTCAATAATCAAACGCTGTGGCGACAAACCTTGTTTCAGCAACTGAGGTACCAACCGATCGGGGTGGAAAGACTCGGTTTGCACTGTATCCGGCCCCAAATTGATCGACAAGGAGCCCTTCAAATCGAGCTCAACAAAGCGTTCGAGTACGGCTGCAAAGCAAGTTCGTTCGAGTGCTTGCGTCATATTGCAGCGGCCTGCGACCTCAAATAAGTCCTGCGGTGAATACAAGCGGCTTGAGGCGGGGCCACGAATTAGACCTTCATAGCCAATGATGGATGAGGTCGAGAAATCGACAATCGGTTGAAACACAGGTGTCAGACGCTCGCCCTCGATGATGGCAATCAATTCGCCAATCAGCGCAGGTTCAAGTTTTTCGGAGAGAGAAGATTGAGGCAGTTCACGGATGACCATCTTTGACAACCCTTATCGCAAGGCAGTGAGCTAAGGGACACAGTGTAGCGAGTGATGATGAATTTTTTTTGACTGGTCATTGAGTACCTGAAATTTGAGAAAAAATTTCAAAATCAGCGTAAAGCAGCGGAAACAACAATATAATGCTGTTACATCACTGCCAAACTGTGACCAAGACCATGCCTACTTTTCGTCTGTCGTTGTTTGCCCCCTGTTGGCATACCCTGTTGATGTTAGGTGTGGGACTGTTATTTTGTATCAGTGTTAGTCAAGCTAACTCGTCCACACCAACATCCCCCCCCACCACAGCCCAACATCGCTTCGTTCTCCAACTCAAATGGCAACACCAATTTCAGTTTGCAGGCTATTACGCCGCCGTACAAAAGGGCTTTTATCGCGAAGCAGGCTTAGAAGTGCAGTTGGTGGAAGCCACCCCCGATACCGATGTGATCAAAGAAGTGTTAGCGGGTCATGCTGATTTTGGTATCAGTAGCACCAGCCTATTGCCACTGCGCACACAGGGGCATCCGGTGGTGGCAATGGCGGCTATCTTTCAGCACTCGGCGCAAATTTTTATCACACGCCCTGTTATCAGCAACGACGACCGCCCGCCGGTGTTTCCCAATTTGCACGGTAAAAAAGTGATGATTGAATCGCATGCAGATGAGCTGTATGCCTATCTGCAGAGAGAAAAGATCGACATCGGCGCCATGACACCGGTGGCCCATAATTTTGGTATCCGTGCGTTAACAGAAGACCGTATTGCGGCGATGTCTGGCTATCTCACCGACGAGCCATTTTTGTTACAACAACAAGGTGAACCCTTTCAAATTTTCAACCCACGCCAAGTTGGGATTGATTTTTATGGAGATATTCTGTTTACCACCGAAGACACCATTGCTAGCTACCCAAAACAGGTGGAGGCCTTCCGTAAGGCTAGCTTAAAAGGGTGGGAATATGCTCTTAATCATCCAGAAGAGGTGATTCAGTGGTTACAACAACGCTATCAAACGCAAAAATCGGCAGCACACTTGCGCTTTGAACATCAAAAAATGCAAGAGCTGATTCAAGCCGATCTGATTGAAATCGGCCATATGCATCGTGGTCGCTGGCAACACATTGTCCGCACCTATGCCGAACTGAATATGCTGCCTGCCAAGTTTTCTTTGGAAGGGTTTTTATACCACCCACCGGTGAAAGAAACCTTACCCACTTGGTTACGCTACGCCATTGCTGGTGGTGTGTTATTGATTGTCTTGGGTATTTTTACTGTCGCGTATATTTTGCGTTTAAACCGAGAATTGGCTGGGCAAATTGCCACCAGCCAGCAAATTGAAGCCGCCCGCCTACGCGATCAAGGCCGCATCCACGCTGCCAATGAACGCTTGCAAGGGATGATGACGCATTTACCGATTGCCTTAGCATTGGTCAATGCCGATACCCAACAATTTATTTTGTTGAATCCAAAATTTGTCGCGACCTTTGGCTATCAACGTGAACAATTACAAGACATGGCAACCTTCTGGGCGCAATGTGCTCCCGAACGTAGCGCCTATTTACAGGAATATTGGCAACGACAAATCAGCAATGTCATTCGGCATGGTGGCGAAATTCCACCGTTTGAATTTCATGCCCAACACCAAACCGGACAGCAACATATTTTGCAATGCCATATGGTGCAATTTGACGATTGGCAATTGCTTGCCTTTGTCGATTTAACCGAGCAAAAACGGTTGGAGTCGCGCCTGCAATATATGGCTTTACACGACGAGCTCACCGGCTTAGCCAACCGTACCTTGTTGCGCGAACAGGTAGAACAGGCAATTCATCATGCAAAACGGCATCAAGCCATGCACTTTGCGGTATTATTTATCGACTTAGATGGTTTCAAAGCAGTGAATGACGAAGCCGGCCATGCCATCGGTGATGAACTATTAAAAGAAGCGGCCCAGCGTATCAAACAGAGTTTGCGCGCCAGCGACCAACCGGCCCGCTTGGGCGGCGATGAGTTTGCGGTCATTTTGCACGATATCCGCCACGCAGAAGATGCCCTTACCGTGGCACAACATGTGCTAGATGTTCTAAAACAGCCCTATGCAGTGGCAGAGCGTGAGTTTGATTTAAGTGCCAGTATCGGCATCGCGCTGTATCCAGATCATGCCACCGAAGTCAAAGCCTTGTTACATGCAGCGGATGATGCGATGTATCAGGTCAAACGCAATGGTAAAAACCAATGCCAACTGGCACAAAACAGTGCCCAACCGTCTGTTTCAATCTAAAGGAAAAGCACTATGGAAGTGATGGTTTTGCTGGCTCTTGCTGTGGTCATCGTGTTAGCCAAAGCGATCAAAGTTGTTCCCCAACAAACCGCGTTTGTGGTCGAGCGTCTTGGCCGTTTCCACGCGGTGTTATCGCCGGGCTTAAATATCATTATTCCTTTTGTTGATCGCTTGGCCTATCGCCATTCTCTGAAAGAAATTCCGTTAGATGTGCCGAGCCAAATTTGTATTACCCGCGACAATACCCAACTGACAGTGGATGGGATTTTGTATTTTCAAGTGACCGATCCACAACGCGCCAGCTATGGCAGCAGCGACTATATTCTTGCCATCACCCAATTGGCACAAACCACACTGCGGTCAGTGATCGGACGGATGGAGTTAGACAAAACGTTTGAAGAACGCGACGAGATCAACCGTGCAGTGGTAGCGGCGCTGGATGAAGCGGCCATCACTTGGGGCGTGAAAGTATTGCGTTATGAAATTAAAGACCTTGTGCCACCCAAAGAAATTTTGCACTCGATGCAACAACAAATCACTGCCGAGCGCGAAAAGCGCGCCCTGATTGCTTCTAGCGAAGGTCGCAAACAAGAGCAAATTAACTTAGCCACTGGTGAGCGAGAAGCCGCGATTCGTAAATCGGAAGGCGAACAACAATCGTTAATCAATCAATCGGAGGGTGAAAAACAAGCACGGATTAACAAAGCCACGGGGGATGCTGAAGCCATTCGCTTAGTCGCAGCAGCCAACGCCGAGGCCATCGCCAAAGTCGCACAAGCGTTACAGCAAAACGGCGGCATTGAAGCAGTCAATTGGAAAGTGGCTGAACAATATGTTCAGGCTTTCTCACAATTGGCCAAAGAAAGTAACACACTCATTATTCCTGCTAATACGGCAGATGTGGCGGGGATTGTCGCCACAGCACTCAACACTATTAAAGCAAGCACTGACCCTCACTTGCCAAGGCTGTGAGCTTGCGAGGATAATCGTTCACTATGAAATTTCTCTCCGACCTCTTTCCGGTCATCCTGTTTTTTGCTGCGTTTTACCTCACCCGCGACATGTTTATTGCGACGGGTGTTGCCATTGTCGCTACCTGTTTACAAGTCGGCATCAGTTGGTTACGGACCCGACGGGTTGAAACCATGCAATGGGTATCACTTGCCCTGATGTTAGTCCTCGGTGGTGCCACACTGTTATTGCACAATAAAGCTTTTATTATGTGGAAACCCACTGTGCTGTATTGGTTGATGGGGCTTGGCCTTGCTTTTGCGCATTGGGTCTTGCGGCGGCAACCTTTACGCGCCATGTTAGGTCAACACCTCAATCTGCCCGAGCCACTGTGGTCGCGTTTGACACTGGCGTGGGTGGGCTTTTTCTTGGCGATGGGTGGCTTAAATCTGTTCGTGGCGTATCAGTTCAGTGAAGAAGTCTGGGTCAATTTCAAGCTATTTGGTGGCATGGGATTGATGTTTGCTTTTGTGTTAGCACAGGGTGTTGTGCTGGCACGTTATATGGAAGACGATAAAACGTGATGTTGTATATGATTTTGGGGAACGATGTCCCCGACTCACTCGCGCAACGTTTAGCAAGCCGGCCAGCACATCTGGCACGGTTGCAAGCGCTACAAACCGAAGGTCACTTAATCATGGCCGGCCCCTTGCCTGCTATCGACAGCCCCGATCCGGGTGCAGCAGGTTTTACAGGCAGCTTGATTGTGGCGGAGTTTCCTTCTTTGGCCGAAGCGCAAGCGTGGGCAGATGCCGATCCCTACTTAGCAGCAGGGGTATATGCATCGGTTGAGGTCAAACCATTTAAAAAGGTTTTGCCATAAATGGATGTCGCACAAGAAATCCATCAGCGTTTAACCGTATTGCAACCAGAGTTGTGTGATCTTGATGATGACAGCGCCGCCCATCAAGGCCATGCCGGTGCTGCAGGCGGGGGTGGACACTATACGTTGACGATTGTCAGCGCCGCTTTTGTCGGGAAAAACCGCATAGCTCGCCATCGCCAAGTGTATGACTTGTTGCAGGACTTAATGCCGCATACTATCCATGCCCTAGCACTTAAAACTTATGCTCCTGGTGAAATTTAATACAACCACCAGTGGTTGCTTTTTTCTGAATTTGTCTTAAAGGACCTGATATGCGTCTGACTCAAATCGCTGCTTTATGTTTGGCTGCCAGCTTAAGTACCGCCGCCTTCGCTAACGATAAAGTGGCCGCAGTCGTCAATGGCACAGAGATTCCACAAGCGGAATTAGATGCGTTTGCCCAACAAGTGGTCAATAGCAGCGGTGGACGGGTAAAAGATTCGCCAGAATTGCGTGCCGAGCTGAAACAACAGATGATTAACCGCACCGTCATCTTGCAAGAAGCCAATCGCCGTGGTTTAGAAAAAACGTCTGAATTCAAAACTCGCATGGAAATTTTCCGCAAGGACTTGTTACAACAGGCCTTGTTTGAAGATATTGCAAAACAAAATCCGGTGAGCGAAGCACAGGTCAAAACCGAATATGACCGCATCAAAGCTCGTTTGGCTGGCCAAAAAGAAATGCGTGCACGCCAAATCGTGTTGAACAGCGAAGCCGAAGCACAAGAAATCATTAGCCAACTGAAAAAAGGCGGCAAGTTTGACGAATTGGCCAAGCAAAAATCGAAAGACCCTGCAGCAAAACGGACTGGCGGTGAAATGGGCTGGGTCAACCTCGGCGCAGTACCACCACAGTTAGCCGATGCGCTCAAAGCCTTGGGTAAAAACCAAGTCAGCAGCCAAGCCCTGCGCTCTGATGTTGGCTTCCATGTCTTTAAAGTTGAAGACATTCGCGATGCTAAAGTGCCAACTTTCGAAGAAGTGCGCCCACAGCTACAGCGTCAAATGCAAAGCGCCCAAATCGAAAAAGTGTTAATCGAACTGCGCAACAAAGCAAAAATCCAGTAAGCTGATCTCGTTTTGTTGATCTCAATGGCCCGTCTCAACGGGCCGTTTTCTGATAAGAAAAATCTCCCTATGCGTAATCTGTTTTCAAAAACTGTTCTTGCTGCCGTCCTTGCTGTTGGCTGTAGTGCTTCTGTATTGGCAGCATCGAATAACACCGTTGCCACCGTAAACGGCATGGCCATCCCACAAGCCCGTGCCGAAGCGATGATGCGTCAATTGACCAGTCAAGGTCAGCCAGATACCGCCGAAGTGCGGGCGATGGTGCGTGATGAACTGATCATGACCGAATTGTTGCGCCAGCAAGCCACGAAAAAAGGTTTGGATAAAACAGCCGAGTACAAAGCCGAATTAGAAGGCTTATCTGCCCGTTTGTTAGCTAATATGTATGTGCGTAACTGGGTCCGTACCAATCCAATCGGCGAAGCCGAATTGCGTACCCGCTATGAACGCTTAAAAGCACAAATGGCACAAAAAGAGTACCACCCACGCCATATTTTAGTGGCAACTGAAGCCGAAGCCGTGGCGTTGTTGGAAGACCTGAAAAAAGGCAAACGCTTTGATGAATTGGCAAAAGCCAAGTCGTTGGATGCAGGTAGCAAAGAAAAAGGCGGTGATTTAGGCTGGATGATGCCAAATGTGCTCGACCAAGCTTTTGCTGCCGCCATGATGAAGCTCGAACGCGGACAAATCACAGCCACCCCAGTCAAGAGCCAGTTTGGTTGGCATATTATTCAGTTGGGTGATGTTCGTGATACCGAATTCCCACCATTGGAAGGCATCCGCGCCCAGTTGACACAACAAATTCAGAATGAGCGTCTGCAAGGACATCTCAACCAGCTGAAACAAACAGCTAAAGTGAATTGATGTGTTGCAGCAACTGCGCTGCCAACCTGATTGAAAAAAGCGACAGTCGAATGGATAAACTGTCGCTTTTTTGTTTTTTGTCATACTACAAAACACGAATTTATATTATTTTTTGTCTTATTTGAAAAATACTCGTGTAATACCTCATTTTCTTTTCTTTTCGCATCATGTCATTTTTGTAGATGGTCGTTATAATCGTTGCAGCCAGATTCTTTCGCTAAGGAACCGCCGTGAGCTTCGTCAACACTTTGCAAGATATTTCTGTTGTGCTGGTTGAACCCTCTCTGATTCAAGCACGCTTAATTCAGGAGCATTTAGCAAAACAAGGCGTCGTCATGGTGAGGCATGTTTGTCAGGGACAAGAAGCCTTAGTCGAACTAGAACGCGCCCCTGTCGATCTACTGATCAGTGCCATGTATCTACCTGATATGTCGGGCTCTGATTTAATTACACAAATCCGTGAAGCACCGTTTCTTGCCGATCTCGCTTTTATTCTGATTTCTAGTGAAACCCGCCCACAGGTGTTAGAACCTGTCCGTCAATCCGGCGCCTCTGCCATCTTGCCTAAGCCGTTCACTGACTTTCAACTGGCCACCGCGCTGCGTGCCACCCTCGAATATATCGCCCCCACCAACAATGCCCTACCCATCGAGCTTGATTTTGATGCACTGAGGGTGTTGATTGTGGATGACAGCCGTTCGGCGCGGCATTTTATCCGTCATGTCTTTGAACAGCTAAAAATTCAAAACTTTTTTGAAGCCGGCAACGGCAAAGAAGCCGTTGCGGTATTGTCAGAAAATTATGTCGATCTTGTTGTCACCGACTACAACATGCCGGAAATGGACGGCCGAGCCTTGGTCGAATATATCCGCCAACAAAGCTGGCAAGCCTCAGTGCCGGTGTTGATGGTCTCAAGTGAACAAGACGAGAGCCGGCTAGCAGCAGTCGAACAAGCCGGCGTATCGGCGATTTTTGATAAACCGTTCGATCCTTCGCGTGTTCGCGAATTAGTGTTACAAGTCTTAACCTCGGGCGGCTAAACGGGTGTGGCGTGTTGCAACAATAGTTGTACCCGCCGTTGCCCACGGAACTCGTTGACTTGTAGTTGATACACGGCTTGGATGGCATTGGGTAAGGGATCGGGATGGTTAAAGAAAATCGCATCCCATGTTTGGCCGGCATAACCCAAGCTTAACTTACGATGTTTTTCTGCCACCACGCGCTGTTCAAGCACAGTAAATTCGCCACTGAATAAGGGTGGCGGAAAACCCTGCCCCCAAATCAAGCTATCCAATTCCTCCGCCTGTTGTAAGGTCATCTCCTGCGCCAACAAAGCGCCATCGGTTTCAATACGGCGGGTGAGATGGTGTTCATCCAACCATAATTGTGCAACTTCTTCGAATGCCGCCGCAAAGCGTGGAAAATCTTGCTCGCGTAAGGCCACCCCCGCCGCCATCGCATGGCCGCCAAAGCGTTGAATTAAATCGGGATGGCGTTTGGCAATCCAATCCACCGCATCGCGCAAATGAAACCCCGGAATCGAACGGCCCGAGCCTTTGATTTGATCGACGTCAGCCGGAGCAAATACAAAGCAAGGCCGGTGGAAACGTTCACGTAGGCGTGCAGCGACAATACCCACCACCCCTTGATGCCAATCATCACGAAACATCGCCACGCTATAGCGGCTGTCGTCTAAGCTATCAGGCAAAGCGGCTAATGCCTCTTGCTGCATACCGCCTTCAATTTGTCGCCGTTCGCGGTTGAGTTCATCGAGTTGTTGCGCCAACTGTTGTGCCCGTTGTCGATCATCAGTCAACAGACATTCAATGCCCACGCTCATATCATCTAATCGGCCAGCGGCATTTAAGCGCGGGCCGAGGGTAAAACCCAAATCGAAGGCACTGGCACGGCCAAGCTGGCGGCCACTGACTTCAAACAAGGCACGAATCCCCTCGGCACATTGCCCTTGCCGCATCCGCAATAAACCTTGTTGCACCAAAATACGATTGTTGGCATCCAAGCGCACCACATCCGCCACCGTACCGAGGGCAACCAAATCCAACCATTGCGCCAAATTAGGCTCTGCCTGTGTGGTGAATGCACCACGCTGCCGCAATTCAGCGCGTAGGGCCATCAACACATAAAACATCACCCCGACCCCAGCCAGATGCTTGCTGGGAAAGGAACAGCCGGTTTGGTTCGGGTTGACAATCAAGGTGTCAGGCACTTGCTCACCAGGTAGGTGATGATCGGTAATCAGGACTTCTAGACCCAAACGATGGGCATGTTCAACGCCTTCGACACTGGCAATGCCGTTATCGACCGTCAACAATAGCTGTGGCGTGGGTTGGCAGACCTGTAAGGCAAGATCAACAATCTCGGGAGTCAGGCCATAACCATATTCAAAGCGATTGGGCACCAGATAATTCACCTGTGCGCCCATTGCACGCAAGCCACGCACCGCACAAGCACACGCCGTTGCACCATCGGCATCATAGTCAGCAATCACGGTTAGGGTTTGTTGGGCAGCAATTGCATCCGCCAACCGCCGCGCCATTGCTTCGATATTGCGCAGTTGTTGAAATGGCACTAAACGATTGAGGCGAGTTTCCAGCTCAGCGCCATCTTGTACCCCTCGGGCAGCAAAAATCCGCGCCAGCAACGGCGATATCCCCTGTTGTTGTAAGCGCGTTACGCTCTCTGGCACTGGACGTACCTCAATCTCTGCCATCGCTTGCTTCCTATTCTGCTGAAAATACCGTGAGAGGGCGGGGCCGCCGCCAAATTTGCCAACGCATACCAGCGGTGAGCTGTGCCACAAAACCGTTATGATCTGGCGCAATGATGGTGAATTGTTGCAATTTACCACTCGACCACGCCTGCCATGCCGGTGCAAACCAGTTTTCTTCTAAGGTAGCCATACGCTGCAACCATTGATAGACGTCTTCATAACGCGCCGGACAATCGAGGCTGTCTAATTCAATCACCACCTCAGCCCGTTCCGGCCAAGCCGCTGCCGCCGCTGCATAGTTATATGGCGCATTGTCGAGTGGGGTGTGGCTGAGTTGTGCCAAGGCAGCCAAAACCGGTTGGTCGGTGGCGACATGAGAAAAGGGCGGTGTAGCGACTTGCGCTGGCAATGGCGTGGTTTCACCCCAAAACCAGATACTGTTTAATGCCGGTTCGCCCTGTTGTTCGCGTTGTTGATTGACCGGATGTTCAAACCACAACATCTGCACTTCATTGAGATAACGCGACCACCGCTTACCCTCGGCACCGCTCGGCATCGCCTGTCGCATCTCTCGCAAAATAGCCCGTTGCAATGGTGTAAACGTGGCCTGTGGCGGTGCGAGAAGGCGGGCATACCAGCGATCGGGCGTCGGGGTGAAAAACTGGATCCCTTCGTCGGCAAAGCTGGCATTTAATGTCGCGGCCAGCGCTTCCGCCTCGGCCAAAGAGAAGGTCAACACATCCGGCCCTACCAGCCGCATCCCCTCTTGGGTAATTTGGACATGCACTGGATCGGCACGCAGATAATAGCCGTCATCAATCGACAGCCCATCGTAATGGGCAGATAAGGCAACCTCGGCTGCTTCAGACACCCCAAACCACGTCTGATAATACGCTGCTCGTGAATGGGAGATAGCTTGTAGGCGACTGCGACCCAAACAACGGGCCAGCCACGGCGCTTCCAGATGGCGATAGACGGCAGCCGCATCATCATGCGGCCACGCCAAGCCAGGGATCAATAGCGTTAAAGCACGCATTAAGCGACAGTCACCTTAGCAAATTTACGTTTACCGACTTGGAACACGATGCAAGCCCCCGTCGCCAATTGCAAAGCTTTATCACTCACCCGTTCACCATCGGCTTTGACCGCACCTTGGTCAATCATTCGCAAGGCTTCCGACGTACTGGCAACCAAACCAGCTTCTTTTAATAAGCGTGCAATCGCAATCTGCCCACCTTCAGAGATGACCGTGATCTCGGGCAGGTCATCTGGAATGGCGTTTTTCTGGAAACGGGCTTCAAAATCGGCCAATGCCGCTTCGGCAGCGGCTTGATCGTGGAAACGCGCCACCAGTTCTTGCGCCAGCATCACTTTCGCATCGCGTGGATTGCGACCGGCTTCGACTTCCGCTTTCAACGTGGCAATCTCTTGGGTCGAACGCAACGACAGCAAATCAAACCAGCGCCACATCAAGGTGTCAGACACCGACATGGTTTTACCAAAAATTTCGTTCGCCGGTTCAGACACCCCGATGTAGTTGCCCAACGATTTAGACATCTTGTTGACGCCATCCAAACCCTCTAACAACGGCATCATAATCACACACTGCGGCTTTTGCCCGTGCTGTTGTTGCAAAGTGCGACCCATCAGCAAATTGAATTTCTGATCCGTTCCGCCTAACTCAATGTCGGCCTTCATTGCCACCGAGTCATAACCTTGCATCAGTGGATACATAAATTCATGGATGGAAATTGGCTGGTTGCTGTGAAAACGCTTATGGAAATCATCGCGTTCTAACATCCGCGCCACTGTGGTGCTGGCGGCCAACTTCAACATCCCATCCGCGCCCAACTGACCTAACCAGTGGGAGTTAAAAAAAATTTCGGTTTTTTCTGGATCGAGAATTTTGAACACTTGTTCAGTATAAGTTTTAGCATTGGCTTGCACTTGTTCCGGCGTTAGCGGTGGACGGGTGGTATTTTTGCCAGAGGGATCGCCAATCATGCCGGTAAAGTCACCAATCAAGAACATGATGTGATGCCCGATGTCTTGGAGTTGGCGCATTTTGGTTAACAGCACGGTATGGCCTAAATGTAAATCGGGTGCCGTCGGGTCAAAGCCGGCTTTGACTCGTAATGGGCGATTTTCCTGTAACTTGGCCACCAATTCGGCTTCAATCAATACTTCATCTGCACCACGACGAATGATGTCGAGTTGTGCTTGTAATGCTTCATTCATAATGTGTTGTCCTAAATGACTTAACCATAGCCAAGCATTTGTTTTCTTTTGAATATCTGCCAGTCGCGCTAGTTTCACCGCTGGCAGCTTTCTGCTAGGATGCATCGTTTATTAGCTATCCTGCAATGCAGCGAAACAGGCATGGATTATCGCAAACCCCTCACGCAAGCGCAAAAAGCGACTTTTCTCTTCGATCAAGATAGCCCTTGGCGCAGTCATCTTGCTTGGCTCAGTGCAACCGCAATTGTACCGGCTTTAGCAATGGCCACGGCTTTTGCCATCGCGCCGAATAGCGCCACCGAAGCGACGCCCAATCGAGCATGGATCACCGAAAGCCTTGCTTTACCTACTGTTAATACCTTGCCGATGAGTGGCAATCGCTATTGGCGAGCCGAGATTATTCAACGCGGTGACCGCTTATTGACAGTCTTGAGTCGGCTTGGCATTCAACGGGCAGACAGCGCAAGCTTGTTGCAACAAGATGAGATGTCGAAAGATTTGCTCAAATTGCCAGCCGGTGCCACTTTACATGTGCAAACCAACGACCAAGGCCAATTATTCGCGGTGCGCTTTCTGAAAGATGACGCCCAAGGCGAAACGCAATTGGTGTGGCTACAGCGTCGTGATGGCAATTGGCAAACCCATGCTGATGCGATTGAACCGCGCCGCTTAGAGGGCGTGGCACACATTCGCTTACAGGGGAAACAATCTTTCCAACAAGCCGCCCAACGCGCCGATCTGCCGCGAGAAGTCTTACAACAGCTGCAAGAAATTTTCTCCGACCGCATGGCACTGCAGAGCTTACGCAGTGGCGATAGCGTGCAAGTGGTATTTGAACGGCTGTATTACGAAGGGGATTTAATCGGCTATGGCCAAGTGCTGGCTGCACATGTGCAACAAGACAAACAAACCTTCACTGCCTTTTATCATCAACATGACAGTGAATCCGGTAGCTATTACGACAGCAACGGCCAACCCTTAAAACAAGGTTTTACCGTCGAACCAGTTGAAGGCGCACGGATTACCTCCGGTTTTGGTATTCGCGTACATCCGGTATTAGGCAGCTTACGGATGCACCAAGGGGTTGACTACGCCGCCGCCATCGGTACCCCAGTGCGAGCTCCCGCCGCCGGTCAAGTGGTCAGTGCCGAATATCAAGATGGCTATGGCAATGTTGTTACCTTGCGCCACCAAACCCGTTATCAAACGCTGTATGCCCACTTATCCCGTTTTGGTGAACAGGCCAAACCCGGCAAAACGGTAAAAGAAGGCGACATTATTGGGTATGTTGGCAATACGGGTCGTTCAACCGGCCCACATTTGCATTTTGAAGTCCGAGTCAATCAACAACCGGTTGATCCAAGCAGTACCGTGCTCAAGACACCACCTTTAAGCGGCCCAGCCTTAGCCCAATTCAAACAAGTTGGACAACGCTATCAACAGCAGCTCGCCATGTTGCGACAGCTGCCAGTGCAACTGGCTCAGGCAGAGTGATGATTTTTGACTGCAAGGCCGAAGATCGGTTTATTGGTTTAATGTCCGGCACCAGTCTGGATGGGGTGGATGCTGTTTTAGTGCAGTTTCCTGCGCCACAGCAGGTGCGAGTATTAGGCCGCGCCAGTCTGCCCTATCCTGTGCCCTTACGGCAGGCATTGTTGCGATTACAAGAAAATCACGCCGGCGAGTTACACCAAGCGGCATGTGTTGGTAAGCAACTGGCAACCTTATATGCTGAAGTGGTGGAGCAATTACTCGGCACTTGCCAACTTTCCCCCAGCGCCATCAAAGCCATCGCCTGTCACGGCCAAACCATCCGCCATGCCCCTGAACACGGTTACACCCTGCAAATTGGTAACCCAGCACGCCTAGCCGAACTCAGTGGAATTGATGTAGTGGCAGATTTCCGCAGTCGTGATATTGCGGCTGGCGGTCAAGGCGCACCATTAGTGCCGGCATTCCATGCCGCCGTTTTTGCTCATCCGCAACAACAGCGGGTGGTGGCTAATATCGGTGGCATCGCCAATATCAGCATTTTATCGCCCAACGACACCGTGCTTGGTTTTGACACTGGGCCGGGCAATATGTTGCTCGATGCTTGGATTCAACAACAACGGGGGTTGGCATGGGATGAAAGGGGGCAATGGGCCAGCCAAGGCCAAGTGTTACCCGATGTTTTGCACCGTCTATTAGCCGAACCTTATTTCAGCCTGCCACCGCCGAAAAGCACAGGCCGTGATTTATTTTCACTGGCATGGCTGCAAAGCATGTTATCGGGCACAGAAAGCGCGGTTGATGTGCAAGCCACCTTGCTTGCGTTCACGGTGGAGAGCCTCAGTCAGGCCATTGAACGTCATGCCACCGAGAGTGAAGCGGTATTTGTTTGTGGCGGTGGCGCGTATAACCACGCTTTGATGGCGGCACTGCAACAACGACTGGCACCGCGTTTCATTAGCACCACCGCCACCTTGGGCATACCCGAAATGGATGTCGAGGCAGTGGCCTTTGCTTGGTTAGGACAAGCGTTTTTTGCTGGTCATGCCGGTAATCTACCCGCTGTCACTGGGGCACGCGGCCCTCGCCGATTAGGCGCATACTATCCGGCTTAAGCCGTTATAATCCGTCCCATTGCCCGTCATTGAGGATGGAAACCATGGCGCTCTTCAAACGTAAAGCAGTGGTGAAAAATCAGGCTTTACCCCCTTACTTGAGCACTTGGCTCAAGCAAAGCCGTTGGGTGCTGTATAGCCTAATCAGTGTCTATCTGATTATGGTGTTAGCCAGTTACACCCCCACCGACCCCGCTTGGTCACACAGCAGCAGTAGCGAAACCCCGATTACGCTTGGAAATTGGGGTGGTAGCTTTGGCGCATGGCTGGCTGATTTATTGCTGTATGGCCTTGGTATGTCAGCGTGGTGGAGCGTGATTTTTTTCGCATGGCAAGCCATCAATAGCCACCCACGCTGGCAACTCCGGCGTTTATTACGCTCGAGTCGGCCTGCTCGTTGGGCCGGATTTGTGTTGTTTTGCATTGCCAGCAGCAGCTTTGAAGCGATTCGTTTTCATAGTCTGACCGCCACCTTGCCCTTAGCCCCGGGGGGGATTTTGGGGAATTTAATTGGTGAGGGTTTGATGCCGGTGTTGGGCTTTACACTGACCTCGCTATTGGTCTTTATCGGGATGGGCGTCGCGTTTTCATTATCAACCGGTCTGTCTTGGTTAGATGCGGCGGAGAAAACCGGCGAATGGATTGAAAATGTGGTGTTGAGCCTTGTCCCTATCTCATCACGTCGTGCTGCACTCGACACCGTGCCGAGTACGGTACCGCCGGTTCAGCTGCAAGAACCGCATTGGGACAGTGCGCCACTGCCACCGACTTTCACCAAAACCGCCGCCGAACCGACATTAGACCGTCTACCCGAGGTTGAAACACCGGCTTTTGATCCCCATGCCATTTTCACCCGCACCGCCGATAGCCCTCCGCCAACGCTAAAAACCACGGTGGTCGAACCAGCCGCACCCACCCCACCGAAGGTTGAGCCGATTCCCGACCCCATCCCAGCGGTGGTTGAAGAAGCGCTACCGCCATTGGCAACCGATACAATCAATCCGCCAGTCTTAGAAACCACCTTGCCACCACCGGTTTTAGAGATGCCAACATTAGACAATGTTGCACCGACCACGCCAGCGGTAACTCGCCACACGCGTAAAAAAGTGGAGGTAGAAAACACCTGCATTTTGCCTGATGCCCCAGCGCATGAACCGTGGGAAGACACCCCAATTTTCTTAGAACTGCCGCCGGTGGACAGTATCGAATCAGACAACTCCACAACCCATAAAAAGAACAACCCACTTAAACAGACTTGACCGATGGCCATATTCGAGTCATTGTCTGATTTTTGTCTAATACAAAACCATGAGCCATTTCTGCACCGAACCTGCTTATCGACACGACCAAGTAGCTAAACTTGGCGTGCTTCTTATCAACCTCGGTCCCCCCGCCGCACCGACTGCAGCGGCGTTGCGGCCTTATTTGGCCGAATTTTTGTCAGATCGGCGGGTGGTGGAAATTCTTCCGCTGGTTTGGAAGTTGATTCTGCACGGCGTGATTTTGCGCGTACGGCCAGCGAAGTCGGCACATAAATATGCTTCCGTCTGGCAAAAAGACGGTTCGCCGTTGGCAATCTATACCCAAGCACAAACCAATCAATTAGCCGCACGTTGGCAACAGCGTTATGGTGATGGGGTGGTAGTGCGCTATGCCATGCGCTATGGCGCGCCAGCAGTGGCCGATGTGATGGCTGAGATGAGAGCACAAGGCGTAACCCGTTTTGTGGTATTGCCGTTATATCCACAATATGCCGCCTCTAGCAGTGGCAGTGCTTTGGATGCCGTGTGTCGGGCATTACTAAAAAGCCGCAATATGCCGGAAGTGCACACCATTCGCCATTTTCACGATGATGCAGGGTATATCGATGCACTCGCGCAGCGCATTGAACAATATTGGGCCGAACATGGACGGGGGGATCATCTATTGATGAGCTTTCACGGTGTGCCGCGCTATACCCTCGATAAAGGCGATCCCTATCATTGTGAATGTCACAAAACGGGTCGCTTATTGGCAGAACGGTTAGGGCTCAACAAATCAGCATACACGGTAGCGTTCCAAAGCCGTTTTGGTAAAGCGGAGTGGATTAAACCGTATACCGCAGAACGCCTCGAGCACTTTGGCCTTGCCAAAACCCGCCGCTTGGATGTGGTATGCCCTGGGTTTGTGGCGGATTGTTTGGAAACACTAGAAGAAATTGCGATGGAAGGCAAAGAAACCTTCCTCGAAGCAGGGGGTGGGGAATATCACTATATCCCTTGTTTGAATGACAGTGAGGGATGGATTGAGGCGCTAGATCGTTTGGTCAGCCAGCACGCTGCGCCTTGGCTACCGCCGATCGTCCCCGACCTCGCCAGCCGCCAACAAACCCTCGCCCGCGCCAAAGCCCTCGGCGCCACTGCTTAAAACGACATGCCACACCGAATACAGTGTGGCATGCTCATTTTTGCTGCTTTACCGCCGCCAACGCCCTGCACTTAACAGCCGTTCTAACAAGTGCATGTCTTGTTCATTTTTCAACAATGCCCCAGTCAACGGCGGCTGTTGCTGGAGCTGTTGTGCATCCACGTCATGCGCCGTCAACAACCGCAGCCAATCCAACAACTCCGAGGTTGAAGGTTTCTTCCGTAGCCCAGGCACTTCACGCAACGCCAAGAAACACGATAACGCCTCTTCTACCAATTCACGCTGTAAATTCGGGTAGTGGACATCGATAATCTGCTGCAAGGTCTCGCGGTCGGGAAAGCGGATGTAATGGAAAAAACACCGCCGTAAGAAAGCATCCGGCAGTTCTTTCTCATTGTTTGAGGTAATAATGATAATTGGCCGTTGTTTTGCCTTGACCAATTCGCGTGTCTCATAGACATAAAACTCCATCTGGTCGAGTTCACGCAATAAATCATTAGGAAACTCAATATCAGCTTTGTCGATTTCATCAATCAACAAAACCGGTGCTTGTTCCGCAACAAACGACTCCCAAAGTTTGCCACGCACAATATAGTTGCCAATGTCGTGTACCCGCGCATCACCAAGCTGTGAATCACGCAACCGCGACACCGCATCATATTCATACAACCCCTGCTGCGCTTTGGTGGTCGATTTAATCGGCCACACAATCAGTTCCCGTGCCAAGGCACGGGCCACTTCCTCTGCCAGCAAGGTTTTACCGGTACCGGGTTCACCTTTAATCAATAAAGGGCGTTGTAAGGTAATGGCAGCGTTGACCGCCATCATTAAGTCAGGTGTTGCAACATAGCGGTCGGTTCCAGAAAAACCCACCGCCGCTGCCGTCGTAGAAACGGTCATGTCCCCTCTCATGCTCTTGAAAATTCGCGTTCCAAAATCTCTAAGGTGAGATGCCAGCGTTTCATCATATGGCGCAATAGGGCCATTTCTGGTTCGCTGATGGTGTCATCGGCCTTGCACAAATCGAGAGCCAAAGCGCAAATCAGCAGCCGCTTTTGATAATCGGTGATTTGATCAAACAGATAGTCAACCCGTTCTGGATCAATCAGATGAATCAAACCATTGTCGTCAGCCTCGGCACTGATGTCATCGCAATAACGCATCAACACCTCTAAGAAGCGTTTGCGCTCAATCCCAATCAGCTCGAACAAATTCAGTTCTTCAATCGTATCCAACTCACGCTCATCCATCACGCCATCGCTGATGATAAACATGGCCAGAATGCGAGCCATCGCTTCTGGGCTATTCACGGGGTAGTCTCTCATGGTTGTCTCTCTTCGCCAGCGCAGGCTTGTAGGAAGCATTCAGGCACTCGCGCCACTTTGCGTGCCTGATAATCAAAGAACACAATTCCGGTTTTGACGCGAGCAATTTCTTGCCCGTCGCTGATACGACACAAACGATACAGTAAATCACAACCGTACTTATTGAAATCTGCACAGCTGACACCGACCTGTAAAACATCACCATGAAACGCCTCGGCTTTGTAAATCACCGCCGCATCGCTCATGATTAACCCTAAGCCACCGATGTCGAGTTCAGAAAATCCTAACGATTTCAGATAACGCAACCGTGCTTCGTGAGCAAGACCCAATACCGCATCATTGCCCAGATGGCCGCCATAGTTAATATCACGAATCGAGACGGTGATTTCGGTGTAAAACGCAAAATGTTCAGGAAGTTCAAGTGTTAAACGTGCCACAGGATGCTTTCTTATAGAGACTCATCGAAAAATGAGTGTAAGACGGTGTTTATAGTTTGCACAAGCCCCGCCCCTCATACCCACTTTGCAAAGGAAAAACCATGTATCAACGCCTCTATGTTCCAGTCGATGACAGCCACACCTCACACCGCGCGCTTGATGAAGCCGCCAAATTAGCCAAAGAATCGGGAGGAATGGTGCGCTTAGTGCATGTGGTGGATTTGGCACAGTTTGGCTGGGGCGGCAGTGAGTTTTTGGATGCCAATGAGTTGCAAAACAATATCCGCGAGGCAGGTCATAAAGTCTTGCAAGAAGCTGCCGACCGTTTGCAAGCAGCCGGCGTACAGCATGACCAGCAATTATTAGAAAGCTGGGGCGAGAAAATCTCGGAAGTGTTGCTGCAAGATGCCGAAAATTGGCAGGCTGATTTAATCGTGATGGGCACACATGGTTGGGGCGAGTTAATGCAATTGCTGCTGGGCAGCGTGGCGGAAGGCGTGCTGCGCAAAGCGAACTTACCGGTGTTGCTGCTACGCAGCCAAGATAGCTAAGACAGCGGCACCCCAACCCAGCCCGCGCTCGCGGGTTGGGAAAAATCATGGATGCCGGTGCCTGTTTCACCGAGGGGCTTAACCCAATCAGATGATTTAGTCTTGTTGGAAGGGATAAATTGAGCCCAGCGCTAACAGTTGCGTCAGTTCGTCCAAAGCTGTCCGTGATTCTTGCAACAATGTTGGATCAGCTAAATCTTCTATGCACAGACGATCACGATAATGTCGATTGACCCAATCGGTTAGCTGTTGATAACACTGGTCGTTGATCCACACTTGAGGATTCACCGCTGCCCGTTCGGCTTCAGTGAGTACCACGCGCAAACGCAAACACGCCGGCCCACCTCCATTTTGCATGGACTGTTGCAGGTCAAATACTTTGAGTTCGGTAATCGGATAGCGGCCAGCATTCAAGATATTCTGTAAATAGCGCCACACTTTTGGCTGCTGCTGACACTCCTCTGGCACCACCAAACACATGCTGCCATCTGGCCGACTCAATAATTGACTATTAAATAAATAACTTTGCACCGCCTCGCTCACACTGACCGCCACCGCCGGCACTTCAATCGCTATCAAATCACTCCCTATTGCCTGTAGTTTTTGCCGTAACTCTGCTAACACCTGCTGCGGTTGATAAAAAGCATTTTGATGGAAAAACAATACATTACGATTGCCGACGGCGATGACATCATTGTGAAACACCCCTGCATCAATCGTCTGTGGCAGTTGTTGGGCATAGACAACGCGCTCAGGCGCTAAACCATGTTGACGGGCAATCGCTTGCGACGCTTCGCGGGTTTGTCGTGCTGGAAAGCGGCAAGGGATGGGGGCGTTGGGGTCGGTCATGGCTTGACCATAGACAAAAAAGGCCACGCCAGCTTGACCATATTCGGCGCAAAAACGGGTGTGGTTGGCAGCACCTTCATCGCCAAACCAAGCATGGCTAGGTAGGGCAGCATGGTGAGCAAAATAACGCTCATCAGCAAAAATCGCCTGCAAGGTGCGCGAGGTTTGCCGATGTTCAATGGCGCGGTGCAATTTATTGTGCAAATTGGCGGCGGTGAAATGTACGCGACCATCCGCCGTATCCGCAGAAGGGCTGACTGTTGCCGCATTCGCCGTCCACATCGCCGAGGCAGAAGAACAAGCAGCTAATAAAAATGGGGCGTGTTGTTGTGCTTGTATCAAGACTTCAGCATCCGAACCGGCAAAACCAGCCGCACGCAACACCGCCAGTGCTGGCCGTTCCTGCGGCGGTAACACTGCTTGCGGAAAACCCTGATCGGCTAATGCTTTCATTTTAGTTAAGCCTTGCAAAGCAGCTTCTCTAGGTGACGAAATTGCAGCACCGTTCTCAGTCGAAGCCACATTACCATACGACAACCCAGCATAATGATGCGTTGGGCCCACCAAACCATCAAAATTCGCTTCATAGGCAACCATCGGTGAAGTCTCCTCATTTATTTTTTATCCCCTGCGCCGTAAAACCTCGCTATTCATGGCGGGGATATCAGGCGCAAACGGCAAAGCCGTTTTTGGGTTTGGTGTTGTGGTTGTAAAGTAAAAACAAATCGATGTTTGCTTTGCTGTTTGTATAATAAACGCATGAAACGACTTCAAGCCTTCAAATTCCAACTGACACCTAACGGCCAGCAAAAACGACACATGTCGCGCTTTGCGGGTTCGTGTCGGTTCGTCTTTAATAAGGCGTTGGCGTTGCAAAAGCAATGGTATCAGACTGACCCGACAAGCAAGTTTTCTTACGTCAAATTGGCCAATCTTTTGCCCAGTTGGAAGCAAGAATTTGCTTGGCTGAGAGAATCACCAAGCCAAGCTTTGCAACACGCCTTGAAGGATTTAGAGCGAGCGTATCAAAACTTTTTTGCCAAACGT
>NZ_ATVC01000012.1 GCF_000420525.1 Aquaspirillum serpens DSM 68 | reverse complement strand
GGATAGCGAAAACTATCGCTCACGCCTTTTTTCTTGAACTTTGGAAATGCGGTACGTTTGGCAAAGAAGTTTTGATACGCTCGTTCTAAGTCCTTCAAAGCCTGTTGCAAGGCTTGACTGGGAGACTCACTTAGCCAAGTAAATTCTTGCTTCCAACTGGGTAATAGATTGGCCAATTTGACGTAAGAAAACTTGCTTGTCGGGTCAGTCTGATACCATTGCTTTTGCAACGCCAACGCCTTATTAAAGACGAACCGACACAAACCCGCAAAGCGCGACATGTGTCGTTTTTGCTGGCCATTAGGTGTCAGTTGGAATTTGAAGGCTTGGAGTCGTTTCATGCGCTCATTATACAAACCGCAAAGCAAACATCGATTTGTTTTTACTTTACAACCGCAACACTAAACCCAAAAAAAACGGCTTTGCCGTTTGCGCCTGATATACCCGCCATGAATGGCGAGGTTTTACGGCGCAGGGGATAAAATAGCGATTGTTTAGTGTAGTTGGATTTTTTCTAACACGGGATTGTTCTCTGTTTTTGTGGTGCTGTCTATGCCGATGTGGGGTTAAGTTTGGAATTGCATAGACGAGTGGTGCATATCATGCGCTAAGCCACGCAAACGTCTTGCGGCTTGGGCAATTTGGTTCACTGCCGCATGTGTTTCTTCACTCATTTGGGCAATATGTTCCACTTGATGTGCCAGTTGATGGCTGACAGTGGATTGTTCGCGGAATGAATGATTGAGCTGTTGCACCGATTGTACGGTGTGGCTAGATTCTTTCGTTACCCCGTCAATCACCTCCTTGGCATTTTGTGCCAACTGACTGCCAACATGCACCTGTGCCGATTGTGATTGGGTTAATTGATTGGCTTGGGCAGTGCAGTTGGTGACTTTTTGAATCATATTTTGAATATCAAATGTCGCCGTGGCGGTACGCTCGGCCAATTTCCGCACCTCGTCCGCCACCACCGCAAACCCGCGCCCTTGCTCACCGGCTCGCGCTGCTTCAATTGCTGCGTTCAGTGCCAATAAATTGGTTTGGTCGGCAATGTCACGAATAATGCTGACTACAGAAGCAATTTGCGCCGACATGGCATCGAGCTGGGAAACCGTTTGATTCGATTCATTAGCCAAGCTGGCAATTTTGTTGATCTCTTGATCTAAACGCAAAATGACTTCAATCGCTTGGTTAATTTGCTCAGTCGTATGTAAAGAACGCTCACTGACGCTGCCCGTTTGTTGTGAAACATGTTCAATACTCGAACTCAGTTCTTCCATCGAAGCGGCCATGCTGGCGGCGGATTGCGATTGTTGTTGTGCTGCAGTGCCAATTTGTTCGGTGACTGAAGATAATTCATTGCTGGCGCTGTCCACTTCTTGCGCCTTGTTTTGAATCAGATGTACGGTTTGCCGCAGCGCATGTTGCATGTGATGGACATGGTGTAACAGGCTGTCTTTCTTGGCGGCAGTGGCGGGGGTGCGTAAATTACCGGCTGCAATTTGTTTCACCACTTCTAACACTGCCGCAGGTTCGCCACCTAATACATTGAGTAAGACGCGATAGCTATATAACAGACCTAAAGCCAAACCAATTAAATTGATCGCCAGCGCTGTCCAAGCCCAAAACTCCGCCATGTCTTTGGCCGCCACCGCTTGATCAACCGCGCCTTGGGTGCGTTGGTCGAGCAAAACAAAAAACTCGTCCACCGACTTCATAATTTTAGCTTTTTCGCGGTGGTAGGCTGCATCATGCATCAGACGTTGCGCCAGTAACGGATCGGGATCGGCTGTGCGAGTAAACCCCCCTTGGCCATCCTCAAATTTTCCCTTCATCGCATTCATGGCGATGGTTTCTGTTTTCACCAAACCGTCAGAATTGGCTTTGGCTTCGTTCAGCTTGGCAAATTCTGCTTCAGAAAAACCGGCTTCTTTCATTAAATCCAGCAACGCTACTTGCCGTCCATTGGGACGCGGCTGGGTTTCGCCTGCTGCAACAAAATCCCAATAAATCCGTTCATAAGCCTGTGGCATCGGTTTTTCGCCATTCCGAATCGCCAAAATATCCCGGTATTGCTGTTCATAGCGGCTGTCGCCGGTCAAGACATAAGTTCGTGCTAAACGAGTGAGGTCGTCTGAGCTTTGCCGCAGCATATCGGCCAACAAATAGGATTGATAGCGTTTGGCATTGGCTTCAGCGAGGTCATCTGCGGCTGTCGAAAGCTTGGTGAGTGATAGCAGTGTCAGAGATAACAAAAGTGATGAGAACACTATCAATGCTATAAAAATGGAACGTACTCGCACACCAGACATACCCCACTCCGTTTCTGAAAAAAATCGAGAATATGATTCTATGTTATGCGATTAAGTTTTATCAATTGTTAATTTCTATTTTTGTTGTTTTCGACAAAAAACCCTATTCCCGCAACAGAAATAGGGTTGTGTAAGTGTCTGTAAAAAAAGGATTTATGGTGTTTTAGTTCGATCCGCGTAAACTAAATTGTTTGACCACGTCATCTAATTGTTGCGAGAGGTGTTGTAAATGTTGCGCAGAGTCGGCGGTTTGGCCTACGGCGCTGCTATTTTCCTCCGACATTTGCGCCACATGCTCTACATTGCGCGAAACATCCATGCTGGCCGAGGTTTGTTCTTGCAAGGCATGAGAAATATCATTCACGGCACGGTGAATGCTGGCGGTGCTTTGTGTGATGGCATCAATTGCTTGCTGTGCTTTTTCTGCCAACTCCACCCCACCTTGCATGTGGGTTTCCCCTTCCTGCATATCTTTCACCACAACTTCAATCTCGTTGCGGATGGCGCCAATCATTTCACCAATTTGTTGGGTAGATTGTGCGGTTCGTTCGGCCAATTTCCGCACTTCATCGGCCACTACGGCAAAGCCGCGCCCTTGTTCACCGGCGCGGGCGGCTTCAATTGCCGCATTCAGGGCCAATAAATTAGTTTGTTCCGCAATATCACGAATCACCGCGACAATACTGTCGATGGCCTGCGAACGCTCTCCCAGTTGGCGTGTCATCTGAGCCGAAGCGCGGACTTTATCCGCAATTTTTCGCATTTCTTCTGCGGTATGGCTGACAATCTTTTTGCCCGAGATCGATTGTTCATGAGCATGGTCAACATCGTTTTGTACCGCTTGGGTGCGATGTGAGACTTGGTCGATGCTGGTGGTCAATTCTTCGACAGCAGCAGCCATAGCACTGGCGGCTTCGCTTTGTTGCTGCGACGCATGACGGATATGACCGGCATTTTCGCGTAGCTGCATTGCGGCTGAGGTGACTTCTGAAGAGTTGCGATGAACTAATAAAAGTGTTTCGTTTAAGGCATCACGCATCTGGCGACAGGCAGCCAAGAGTTGCCCCACTTCATTATCACCACCGCGTGGCACCGAGATGTCGAGTTGTTTATTGGCAATCGCTTGGGCAATTTTGACCGTTTCGGCAAGCGGGCGTGTCACGCTGCGGCCAATAATCCACGCTAGACCCAGACTACCCACCACACCCAACACAATTAACACTAAGTTAATCCATTTCTCCCGTTCCATGTTGGCCTGGTTGCTGAGGTAATCGCGTTCGGCCGTGTCTTTTTGATAGGCAATGAGCGCGCTCAGGGCCTCATTCATGCTCCGCCCTTGTGGTGTGAGCTCTTTTAACCGGAAGCGTTCAGCATCGCTTAATTGATCTGCACGAATCAAGGCGATATAGCGGTCGGCCATTTGATCGTATTGCCGCATGGCGGTGGCGGCAACTTCTGCTAATTTTTTTTCGTTATCGGTCAGATAAGTGGCCATATAGGCTTGCCATTGTTGATCGCGTTTGGCGCGTGTTGTAGCAATGGCATTGAAGTATTGATCGCGTTGAGCTGCGTTAGGAGGAATATCACCGAGTGAGGTGCTGGCAAACGTCCCTAACATCATTTGCATCCGGTTTTGGCTAATGGCGTTTTCGACTTCACCTAGCTGGATGATGGCAATAAGCTGATTGTCGTAGATGTCTTTGGCGCGGGTTAGGCTATCGTTAGAGGCAATAAAGGACTGTACACCAACAATTAACAGCACAACGATCATTGAAACAGTGAGAAGGAACAACTGGACATGGATTTTGAGATGGCTTAATCGCATAACACACCTTGGCGATGAGAAAGAGGTTTGCACTAAAATAGTGCTTTTAGCGTGTCGGCATTTTAATATGGCATAAAATTTTGTCAATATTTTGCTATAAGTGGAGTTTTTGCAAAAAAATTCTTTTTTTATTTTGGTTTTGGTTTTGCTGTGTATCTAAGTTGGTGCATTGCTGTGACTATTTTCTCAGTCAGTCGCTGTCTACGATGCTGACTTTCATTCCTGAGTGAGTGTAGGCAATGACAGCAAAACAACAGACCATGACGTTTTATCCCCGCCTTGTGCATGGTCGCTTTAACTATTGGCGTGTCGGTATGGTGTTGCTGACACAATTATTTTTCTTTGTGATGCCGTGGGTAAATTGGCAAGGGCGGCAGGCGATTTGGTTTGATATTGAACACAGCCGGTTGTTGATTGGGCCGTGGGTGTTTTGGCCACAGGATTTCATCTATCTCGCTGCGCTGTTGATGGCCTGTGCGTTTGCCTTGTTCTTATGGACAACCATTGTCGGGCGGGTGTGGTGTGGTTATAGCTGTCCACAAACCGTCTATTCACAAATCATGTTATGGATTGAGCGACTGTGTGAGGGCGACCATGTTGCCCGCCGTAAATTGGCACAACAACCGTGGCATCTTGAAAAAATCCTCCGCAAATCAGCGCGCTATGGCTTAGCGATCGCCTTCTGTTTATGGACTGGCTTTACCTTTGTCGCGTGGTTTTCTCCTGCGCGCACCTTGGGGACACAGCTATTGACGCTGGACATGGGCTATTGGGAGGCGTTTTGGTTGTTGTCTTATGCGGTATTTACCTTTGTTTTGGCCGATCGTCTGCGCGAGGCAGTCTGTAAACACATGTGCCCGTATGCCCGCTTTCAGGGCGTCATGTTCGACCGCCATACTTGGGTGGTGGCGTATGACACGCCTCGTGGCGAGCCGCGCCGAGGGCAAGATGGGGCAAAAGGCGATTGTGTCGATTGCGGTATCTGTGTCCAAGTGTGTCCGACAGGGATTGATATTCGCAATGGCCTACAGTACGAATGTACCAGCTGTGCCGCCTGTATTGATGCCTGTGATCAGGTGATGGAGAAAATTCACAAACCACGCGGTTTAATTCGTTATGCCCCTGCTGATGCAGAAAAAATGCCGTTATGGCGTTTCAAAACGGTGTTGTATAGCGCAGGGTTGCTGTTGGTGATCGCGGCGATGGGGTGGGGTTTGGCAAATCATATTCCTTTTAAAATGGATGTCTTGCGCGATCGGCAACAACTGGTGCGGCAAACCAGCGAGGGGGAATGGCAAAACGATTATGTCTTGCGTCTGAGCAATGGGCGAGAACAGCCAGTGCAATTCCAACTTGAAGCGCGTGGTCTGCCACAACTGACCCTGCCGGCACAACCATATCTGGTGACAGTACCGCCTCTGTCGCGCACAGAACTGTCATTAAGTTTGACCTTACCGATGGATGAAGCTGTCACTGCAGGGGGGCATGAAATTGAGTGGGTGTTGACCGAGTCACAAACCGGCCAGCAACGGATTGAACATTCGCGTTTCTTTACGGATTGAGCGAATGTTGTAACAGTGAACCGAGTTGGGTGAGATACGCAGCTTGAGCAGGCAAATAAGCACTGGCATTGAGTCGTAGATAATGGGGGGCTTGATGCGGTTGGCACAAGCTACCCGGCGCAAAGTGAATCCCCTGTCGCAGTGCCAAGGGCAACACCGCCATCGGATCGAGCTCACTCGGGAGTTTCACCCATAAAAAATAGCCGCCTGCTGGTGTCTCAATCTGTGTCCCTGTTGGGAAAACCGCTAAAGCGGTGTCGCGCATCAGCTGAATCCGTTGTTGTAACAGTGGGCGCAGGCGGCTCAAATGCGGTTCAGCTTGGTCTTCGGCTAAAAAAGTGGCTAGAGCGTGTTGGCTGGGCAGGGGCGAGCCGAGTGTTGAACTGTGTTTCAAGGCACAAATCGCATGATGAAAGCGCCCCGTTGCTAACCAACCGACCCGATGACCGCTGGCAAAGGTTTTAGAAAAAGAAGCGGTGTGCAACACAATCCCTTGTCGATCTAAGGCCAATAACGGCAAACGCGGTTGTCCATCGTAAATCAACTCGCGGTAGGTATCATCTTCGATCAACGGGAGCTGCTGTTGCGTGGCAAATTCGACTAAAGCCGTTTTGCAGCGATCTGACAACGCCTTGCCATCGGGATGGCGGCATTGACTCATTAAAACCACGCCGGCTAAAGCGTTGGTGCTTGCCAATGCTGCCAACTGTGGTACCAAGTCGTCTTCTTGTTCAACCGCAAGACAACAGTACGGAATTTGGGCTTGTTGCAACAAATCAAACACGCTGGGGAAAGCCGGTGTCATCACCACAATTTTTGCCTGTGGCTTAGCCTGACTGACCACACGCAATGCCAGCTGTAAGCCTTCCATAGCACCACAGGTGATTAACAACTGACGCCAATCGACAGCCACCCCTTGCTCAAGATAACGGCGGGCAATTTGTCGTCGCAGCGGATCAAAACCTGCCATTGGGGGATGATCACTGGGAGGATGGCGCAGAGCACGTTGATACGTTTGTGCCAAACTGGGCGCATAAGCCAAACTGGGATGAATAAAAGGTGAGCCCCATGCCGCTGGCGCAGGTTGTTGTAATTGCCAACGCCAATCGGCCAATTCTGTGTTGTTGATCGTTGGCCGCGCACCGGTAAGGACACGAAAGCCCTCGCGTGGACAGGCTTGCACATAACCTTGCCGTTCTAAGTCGTAATAGACTTTTTTGGCGGTGGACATGCTCACCTGATGCACGCGGCACACCTCGCGCAAAGAAGGCAAGCGGTCGCCGTGCGCGTAAATTTCGCCTTCTATGGCTTGCAAGAAAAAATGCAGCAGTCGGGTGCTTTTATTCAAAACTGGCTAAACTCAGGGTTTACGGGCAATTAGCAGAAAAACCGGATAGCTGCGGCCATCTTTTTCAACATTCACTGCGGTGTGAAACGCGATAGCTTGATAGCCAATGTTCTGCAACATCGTGCTCAGTTGTTGCCGATCAAACCCCAAGTGCTTCACCCCTTTGCCCTCGTTATCACCGTGAAAACTGCCATCTTCTTGATCGAGATCGGCAATGGCAATAAAACCACCACTGACGAGATGTTGAAAAAAGACGGTGAATAATCCCGCCGTGTCAGCAACATGATGCACTGCCATACAGCTGACTACACCATCAAAGGTGTCAGCCATGCCGTGAAAAATATCTTGATTCACAATACGCACATTCGGCAGTTGTTTCTCTGCCAACACCGCTAACATGGCATCGGACGTGTCCAACGCCACGATCTCCGCCACCTGTGATGCCAAGGCTGCGCTTAACAAACCCGTCCCCGCGCCAAAATCCAACAGCCGATGCTGTGGTTGTAAGGCAATTGCTTGTTGAATCGCGGTGGGAATGCTGCTGGCCAGTTGTTGTGAGATGGGACGTTGTTCCCAGCCTTGTGCCGCTTGATCGAAGTGAGAAACAGAGGTCATGGTGGATACTTTCTTCGGTTTTTGTCGATGACAGTGCGGCGATGTATGGGGGCAGGGTGGATGATATCAATTAAAGCGAGAAAAGTTTTTGTTTCTGCTTCAAGCTTATCTAGTGGTGGACGATACTGCAGATAAGCGGATTTTGCTTACTTTTGTGGAGAGCCACCATGACCTATTCTAGCGCTATCGCTGCCAACAGCCGCCCTGTGACAGCTGAGACCTCAGTGAAAAAAACTGAGAAAGAACAAACCAATGCGGTAAAAAAAGAAGAAAAAACCGCTGAACTGACCGCACAAGAACAACTGAATGCCCGAGTGGTGCAATCGGCGTTGGAAGTGTCGATTAAAGCCGGTGATAAATCACAGGCGTTGTTGTATCGCTCGGCAGTTGAAGCGATCAATCTCGAGCTTGAACCCAGTTTAGGGCCAAATGCCATTCAAAATGCGATGGGGCAAGACAACTCGCCCGAAGGCACTGCTGACCGCATCGTGTCATTGACCACGGCTTTCTTTGGCGCCTATGCCGCGCAAAATCCAGACAAAGACCCAGAAACCTTGGTGAAAGATTTTGTGGGCGTGATTCGTGGTGGTTTTGAAAAGGGCTTTAACGAAGCCAGCCAGATTTTGCAAGGCTTGGGCGTGCTCAATGGAAATGTTGCCGAAGGGATTAACAAAACCTATGAGTTGGTGCAAAAAGGCTACGACGATTTCTTAAGCAATGCCTTGTCGGCGATTCAGCAACAACGTGAAGCAAACGCGACACCTGCAGCAGAATAAAGTTTAATCGTGAAGGCGGGGGCGGTGAGTGCGACTCACCGCCCCCGTTTTTTTATTTCAAATTAAAAATTGAAATATATTAAGTTAACGCATTTTTTCTATTTTTATATTCTACGGGATATTTATTTTTTGAAAATAAAAAATAGATTGAATTGATTATGTTTTGTTTATTGACTTTCTCCACGCTGGCCATGCACCCACAAGGGGCGACAGAGTTGTCAGCGATGGAATTAACTGCTAATGTGGCTTGGTAACTACTGATACAACAACAAGTTAAGAAGAGGTGGTATGGTTGGTCTGACGTTTTTTCGTTCTCTCTATCAGTATTTTTTCAAACCCAAAGTTGTTTTTACCCGACGCAAAGGACGCACTAAAATGGATGATAATTTACAAATGGTTCGCCGTTTTTCAATCAATGAAACAGGCCGTGATTTTGTTGTGGGCGATATACATGGTTGTTATTCTTTACTAGAACAGGCACTGGCTTGTATTGATTTCGACCCGGGTAAAGATCGCCTATTTTCCGTGGGGGATTTGATTGATCGTGGGCCGGAGTCACTACGTTGTCTGGAGTTTCTACAACAGCCATTTTTCTATCCGGTGATGGGCAACCATGAAGATATGTTGTTGGATATGTATGTCGATGGTACGCCCGATCTGAGCCACATTGCCGAGTGGGCCAAGCAAAATGGGGTTGAATGGTGGTATGACATCTCCGATGACGACCGCTACCGTGTATTAGATAAAATTTGTGCTTTGCCATTTGCGATTGAAGTTGAAACACCGAATGGCTTGGTGGGCATTATTCATGCGGAAGTGCCGCTGGGCATGGATTGGCAAGAATTTACTAACGCCCTGCGCGCCGAAAAAACTAAAACTGTGCAGACGTGTTTATGGGGTCGCTATCGCGCCAATAAACAAGATCGTACGGGAGTGGAGGGCATTGCGCGTATTTATGCTGGCCATACCCCACAAGATTGCGTCACGCCACTCGGTAATCTGTTTGTGATTGATACCGGCGCGGTATTTGGGGTGAATTGTGCGTATGGTGATGGTCATTTAAGCTTGGTGCAGATCAATGCTGCACAACCGACTGCCCATACCGACCCCATTCAGTAACAACCTTATATCAAGGTATTCCAGTAAATCCTGTTGTGCAACACAACCTTTGGAAGCAGCAAGCCGCATTGGTTTGCTGTTTTTTTTGTGCTGACAGCGGTTACCATTCTTTACCTTTCTTTTGCTTTATTTTTTTATGCAACTCGACAACCGTAAAACCCAAGCTTTGTTGGCTGTGATTGACAGTGGCAGTTTTGAACAGGCCGCACAACAGCTACATTTAACGCCCTCTGCCGTGTCTCAGCGAGTGCGTGCATTAGAAACCGAATTAGGTATGCCGTTGGTGGTACGCAGTCGGCCATGTCGTACAACCCATGCTGGGCGGTTTTTGGTGCAATACTTACGGCGGCAATGTGCATTGGAGGAGGAGTTTAGCCAGTCATTTCTCGACTTACGCAATGCCCCGTTGCGCTTGGGTCTGGCAGTGAATAACGACACCTTGGCGACGTGGTTATTGCCAGCTTTAGCCGATTTTGTGCAGCAGCAACGCCTGTTGTTAGATATTCGGGTCGATGACCAAGACCATACGCATGCTCAGATGGAAGCCGGTTTGGTGTTGGGATGTATTTCCAGCTCATCGCGTGCGATGCGTGGGTGTACCGCGTTGCCGTTGGGTATCATGCGTTATCGTTTGGTGGCTTCGCTTGCCTTTCAACGCCAGTATTTCCCTGATGGGTTGCAGCGTGAGGCAGCGCGATATGCGCCGGTGATGGTGTTTGATCGTAAAGATCGTTTGCAGGCTGATTTTTTGTTGCGTGAATTAGGACTGCCTGATGAGGCCTATCCTTGTCATTATCTGCCTTCTAGTGATGCTTTTATTGGTGCGATTCGCTTAGGGTTTGGCTATGGAATGGTGCCAGAGCAGCAGTTGGCCGATGATATTGCTCGTCAACGTCTGGTCGATCTCGCCCCTCATCGTCCTTCTGATGTGCCATTATTTTGGCATCATTGGACTGTGCAATCCCCGAGGTTTGAGGAGTTGTCGCAATGTATCGCCGATCATGCGGCTAAAGTGTTGTTGCCGATGGTTTGATTGTTTGGTGATGTTGGCATCCGATTTTTTATGTAATTATTTTTCAGAGAGTTGCAAGTCCTAGATGCTCTGTAAAGGGCAAAAAATCTCTATCGTTGTGTAACAAAAAATATCCATTTTGTATGCAGTAGGTTGCAATCACAACGTCGATGGTTTTTCTAATGGTAATGCCGATTTTCCTTAATACTCTGTAATTTGTTGCCGCTTGTAGAGCAATATCAACTCCTCCAAGCTCAACAATCTCAAGATTTAACAGAACTCGTTTTACACGGTTGAAGTCGGTTTCACTGGCACAGCCCTGTAAAACCTCAGCAAGGATCAAGTCACCGATTGAGACTGGTTGAGTCATAAGTAAATTGTCTAACTGTTTTGTTTGTGGTGAATCTACTCCGCGGAAATAGTCAATCCAAACACTAGAGTCAACTAAAATCATTTATCTGTCCTCATTTCTTCTAGGTTACCTTCCCATTGAATCTGTCCTCTTAATTTTCTGATTTCTTCCTGTTTTGCTAAACGAATCAGCGTTTTCAAGCCTTCTTCAACGGCTTCTTTTTTCGTTTTCAGGCCGGTCAATCGCAAGACGTCATTGATTAAATTCTCATCGATTGAGATATTGGTTTGCATAATGGTTACGCTCCTGATTTTCTTTGCATGATTTTCATAAGAAATTGGGTTTGTGGGGAGTGGCTTGTCGTTAATCTTAGTAGAACTACTTTGAAGCGTGTGGTTTTGATGGTGTTTTCCTCGGAAAAAACAAGCGAAAACTGGTGCGTGTTGGGGTGGAGGTGGCTGAGATGGTACCGCCGTGTAATTCCACAATCGACCGTGTAATCGCCAACCCTAAACCACTTCCTTCACTATGTAGCCGCGATTTATCCGCACGAAAAAACCGATCAAACAAACGGGGTAAATCGTCTGCCGCAATCGCTGGCCCATTATTACTGACCTGTAAACTGCCTCCCTCGGTATCACTTGTCATCTCAACCCGAATCCATCCTCCGGCTGGGGCATAGCGTAAGGCATTCGATAACAAATTGCTTAACGCTCGCCGCAACATCAGCTTATCTCCTTCTATGGTTAACTGACCATCACATTGCAAAAGGACATTTTTTTCTTCTGCTAAAGCCTCATAAAACTCAAATAGCGCGTGAACCTCGGTTTCCAATGGCAACGGCACACAACTGGGCAAGCTAAGGCCATGTTCTGTTTTGGCGAGGAACAGCATATCCGACACCATGCGCGCCAAACGCTCAAACTCTTCCGCATTCGAAGCCAGTGTTTGTCGATAACTGTCGGCACTTCGTGCTTGAGAAATCGCGACTTGGGTTTCCGTCAGTAAATTGCTTAACGGTGTGCGTAGTTCATGGGCTAAGTCAGACGAAAATTCAGACAACCGCTGAAAATCATGCTGCAAACGCCATAACAAACCATTTAAGGAATTGACTAAATCCGTCATCTCGGCTGGCACACTATCAACCGTCAGGGTCACATCTAATCGTTGTGCAGTGATATGTTGCAGCTGTTGTTTAATGTCATGTAACGGGGCGAGGCCACGTCGGGTCGCCCACCAGCCCAATACCCCTGCTACTGCGGCGGCGGCGACGATAGATAAACCCAACACCATCAGCAACCAATCCATAAAATGTTGGTGATGACGGGTGTTTAACAGCGCACAACGGACAGAAGAGGGTAGGGTCTCGCTTTGTGCATTTTGTGTATTAGCCACACATAAACCATGATAATTCTCGCCCTGTTCTGATAACGAGAACAGCGTATCTAAGGGAAGCGGATGCAAACCGATGGCTGCTGGTTGGGGCGCAGATTGATAGATAAGTTTGCCTTGCTGATAGAGCTGGACGGATAAACCATGATGGCCGTCAACGATTGGGTGTAATGCGTTGGCTGTATGGTGTGGGTCGTGAGCGTGGATGTTTTGAATCACATGCAGCTTATCGGCAAGGTATTGTTGATCGAGTTCAGCAAAATGCTGTGAAATAGCAAGGGCAACCAAACTACCAAAACCGAGCAACACCAAGCTAGACACTGCGATATAAAGCCAAGTTAACCGCCGCGTGAGTGACCGCGTTTTTAACATGCCAACTCATCCTGCTGCTCTAAGACATATCCCATGCCGCGTACGGTATGAATCAACTTTGGTTCAAAACCTTCATCGATCTTATTGCGTAACCGGCGCATGGCGACATCAATCACATTGGTATCACTGTCAAAATTCATGTCCCACACCTGCGATGCAATCAGCGAGCGTGGTAAAACCTCGCCTTGTCGGCGTAATAACAGCTCTAACAAAGCAAATTCCTTGCTGGTCAGGTGAATACGCTTACCATCACGCACGACGCGCCGCCGTAACAAATCCATTTCTAAATTGGCCAACTGTAGGCGGTGGGCGTCGGGTGCGCTGCGGCCACGGCGTAACAAGGTTCGTACCCGTGCTAATAATTCGGCAAACGAAAATGGTTTCACCAAATAATCATCCGCGCCCAATTCCAAACCTTTTACTCGATCTTCGACTTGATCGCGGGCGGTCAGGAATAACACTGGGGTGTCAATGCCGCGCTGGCGTAGCTCGTTCAATATTTGCCACCCATCTAATTGCGGCAACATCACATCCAAAATCAACAGGGCATAACTGTGCTCAAGCGCATAGTGCAAACCATCTAGGCCATTGTTGACAAGATCGACCATAAACCCGGCCTCGCCGAGACCTTGTTTTAAGTATTCACCTGTTTTGTGCTCGTCTTCGACCAATAAAATTTTCAATTTGGGACTCTCTTTTAACACCGGCCGACAGTGTGCCAGCTTTCATCGGCAAAAGTGGAAGATGACAATTTTGTCATCTGGCTGTCAGGTGGTTGTTGGGTGTGTTCACCCACAATGTCATCTCTACCCTTTGCATCGGTGATAACAATGAAATCTGTTTGGCTCGGGGCATGGTTAGCCAGTCTATCCTTGACTGTGTTAGCCGAAACCCATTCCGTTGTGACACAGGCTGGCGATTGGCAAAGTGCCAATCAACACGTGGCGCAATTTCCGCGTGGCCATGTGGATATTGTGAAATGGGAAGCGCAGCACGCCGCTCCCCCACCCACCACAACACCCCCTCACGATGCCGCTGTGTTGCCGCTGACTTCTGCTGCCGAGGCGGTGCGATTGGCATGGCAAGCCCATCCTAGCTTGATGCGACCATTGGCAAAGCTGGGAAACATACAACAAAATCACATTGCAGAAGGGCAATGGCTATTGCTCACCCCACAACAGTATCAGCGTATCGACCATGCTGAAGACGTGTGGGAAACCGCTTATGAAGCGCGCCGCGCTTGGGTATTGGCTGTGGCGGCGGAACAGATGCAGCGTTATCAAGCGGATGCCTTGAGCGCTGTCGAAGCCGCTGCTGAACTTGGGCAACGGATGGCCAAAGTGGGGAATTGGAGTCAACTGCAAGCCGCACAACAACAGGGCATGCTATTACAAGCCAAGTTACAAACCCAACGCAGTCAATATCAAGCAAAACAACAACGACAACAACTGCAACAGGTATTAAAGCAGTGGGTGGTGAGCCATCACCAGCCGTTGACATTGCCAGCCCGGTTGCCTGATGTTCCAAAACAAGCTTTGTCAGCGCATGAATTTCAACAACATCTGCAACAAGTCTTGCAGCAATTACCACGCAAAGAACAACTGGCGACACAGGCGAATGCCGAGTTTAGCTATCAAGCCTATCTGACCGCTTATCAACAAGCCAGCAGTTATCAAACCCAAATTGTGCCGCTACAGCAGCAAATTCATGAAGAAACCCTCTTGCGTTATAACGGTATGTTATTGAGCACATGGGATTTACTTGCCGAAACTCGTAACCGTGCCCAGACCATCCGCGATGCAATTGAAGCAAACCGCGATTTTTGGTTGGCAGAAATGGAGTTGTTGTGGGTGTTGCAGGGCAACCTACCAAAACACCCAATTCAATTATCCAGCGGCAGCGCAGGTGCGCCTGCTGGCGCGGCAGCGCATTGAGCGCATGGGAGAACAAAAGATGACGATTGATCTCAATAAACGCCGGTTATTTTTAGGTACCGCCGCCGCCGTTGTAGGCGCAGGAGTGGCGCGGGCGGCACTCGCTGCATTGCCAGAGCCGGTGTCTCAGGCATCTGTTAAAACAGCTGCCCCACTGTTTCCGCCAAATGGTCGCCCCTATCGCCCAGTGGTAACGCTCAATGGTTGGACTCTGCCGTGGCGGATGCGTGATGGTGTGAAAGAATTTCATCTGGTAGCTGAACCGGTGGTGCGTGAGATGGCACCGGGTTTTGTGGCGCAACTCTGGGGGTATAACGGCCAAAGTCCCGGCCCAACCATTGAAGTGGTTGAAGGGGATAAAGTCAGGATATTTGTTACCAATCGGCTGCCCGAACACACCAGCGTGCATTGGCACGGCCAGCGGTTGCCGAATGGGATGGATGGGGTGTCTGGGTTGACACAATCGGCGATTCCCCCCGGTAAAACCTTTGTCTATGAGTTTACTGCCCGTCGCCCGGGAACGTTTATGTACCATCCCCACGCTGATGAAATGGTGCAAATGGCCATGGGGATGCACGGCATGTGGATTACCCACCCCAAACAGCCTCACCCATTGATTGATGAAGTCGATCGTGATTTTTGTTTTTTGTTAAATGCGTTTGATATCGAACCAGGTAGCAAAACACCAAAGGTCAACACCATGACCGATTTCAATATCTGGGCATGGAACAGCCGCATTTTTCCGGCGATTGACTCACTCAATGTGCGCTTGAATGACAAGGTGCGGATTCGTGTTGGCAATCTCACCATGACCAACCATCCGATTCATCTACATGGCCATGAATTTATGGTTACCGGTACGGATGGCGGGCCGGTACCTAAAAGCGCACGCTGGCCAGAGGTCACCACCGATATTGCCGTTGGGCAGATGCGACAGTTGGAATTGATTGCCGATGAAGAAGGCGATTGGGCGATGCACTGCCATAAGAGCCACCACACCATGAATGCGATGGGGCACAACGTCCCGACCATGATTGGTGTCGATCATCGCGGTTTGGTGCAGAAAATTCAAAAACTGGTGCCAGATTACATGGTGATGGGTGAGCGCGGTATGGCGGACATGGGCAGCATGGAAATGCTATTACCCGATAACACCGCGCCAATGATGACCGGCCACGGCCCATTTGGCCCGTTGGAAATGGGCGGTATGTTCACGGTGTTAAAAGTGCGGCGACACCAAAAGCCGAATGATTACAGCGATCCGGGGTGGTTTAGCCATCCGAAAGGAACAGTGGCGTATGAATATCGTGGCGCTGTTCCGACTGCAACGGCAGCAAAACCACACACCACACAGCCGGCAGAATGGCGCGTGCGGCAAAAAAATCCCACCGACGGACATCATTAAATACAGGATGTGAGATGAAAACATTATTTTTGGCATTAAGTCTTAGCCTTGCCACTACAACAGCGTTGGCTGCTGGCAGCCATGACCATCAACACCACACCACAGCAGCCATTGGCGAGCCGGGGCAAGGCAAGCCGATTTCGAGCACGGTGGCGGTGGTGATGTCGGACAATATGCGTTTTGAACCGGCACAAATTAAAGTAAAAGCAGGGGAAACCATTCGTTTTGCGGTGAAAAACACCGGTAAATTGCAACATGAATTTACGCTCGGTTCACAGAGCGATTTGCTGCAACATTATGAAATGATGAAAAAATTTCCCAATATGCAGCATGAAGAGCCCAATACGTTATCACTAGCCGGTGGAACTGAAGGGGAATTGCTGTGGCATTTCAATCAAAGCGGTGAAGTGCATTTTGCGTGTTTATTTCCCAGTCATTTTCAAGCTGGGATGAAAGGGAAAATCCATGTTCAGCGTTAAACAAACTCCGATTGTGCTGGCGCTGGCGGTGCTAAGTGTTGTTGCTGTGTTCCCAACCATCAGCCATGCTGAATCGTCCCATCAGCATCACGCGGCTGCTCCGCTACCGGCATTGGCTGAGAGCGAGGGTGAAGTACGGCGGGTGGATTTCGCTGCAGGAAAAATCACCATTAAGCATGGCCCGATTGTGGCATGGGATATGCCACCGATGACGATGGTGTTTCAGGTCGATGACCGCGCTTTATTAGAAAAAGTCGAGGTCGGACAAAAGATTAAATTTCAGATCAAAGACGATAAAAAGCGATTGGTGATTGTGCAAATTACCGCGCAATAAAATGCATAAAAGCTAGGCGGGATTCTTGCCTAGCTTTTATTTTTTTCGTCTTTCTGCCATAAAACGATTTAACACTTCTTCGCCTTCATCTAAGACGGTCGCTAATAAATCTTGGCTGGCGGTGACTCGCTGGCGGGTTGTTTTTGTTTGGTCGGTGCAATGATTCAGCCAAAATTGCTTTGCTTCTGCCATATCTGCTTTTGCCCCTGCTGCTGCCAGTAAATCGCGGCTTTTATGGTAGGGGTTATCGTCCTGTAAATAATAAGGGCGACTGACAAAAATCGGCACTAACACAAAAGGATTTTCAAATACTTTTGGCTGACATGCCCAAATCGCTTGGCGATATCCGATATTGGCCGATACCCATGCCGATAAGCCAAGCTGATTGGTGGCATTGATAGCGCTTAAGGTGACATTTGAACGTAATAATTCTTTGATCACATTTGGATAACCCATAAACGCTGCAGCAATAAGCGGCGTTTGTCCAGTTTCATTGCGTTCAATCAATAAATTAGGCTCAACACCGCGATCAATATAGGCTCGAATCTCGGCGGCGGCCTTTTTCTCTGCTGCTACAAAGCGTTCGAGTTGTGGATCCGTTTCGCCGATGTTGTACATCTGGTTATTTAAAATCGCAATACTTTGATGGGGAGTGTGGTGGGGCGGCTCTGCACTGTGGGCAGATTGCGTTTTGCTGATCAATAACGCGCCCATCAACAGCGGAATAATATGCTGAGGTTTTAACATGGTGGCGATTTGGCAGAAAGGACAATAGCAAGGGGGATTCGTCAACATGACCAACCCCCTCTTGAATGAGAGCGGGTTAGCGCGTCATTGGTGACAGCAATTTGCGATTTAACACTAAGTTTCTTACCCCATGCGCGTGGTCTTCTTTAAAAGCATTGCCTTTACACCATTCGCCCACGGTTTTGATATTCACCTTTGCCACTTTAGGCCGAACACTCCAACTCACTTGTAAGGGTGAACCTTGTTCGTTATAGGTGGGGCCGGTGGTTGAGCCGGCATATTGAATAGGTTCGCCGGTGTTGGTTGGGATGCCTAACGCTTGTTGGTAGCCGTTTTTCTCGCCATGCCGTGTCAGTTCGTTAAAGTCCAAGGCTTTCGGATCATTGACCAGCACATATACCTGTGCTTCCACCCGTAGCTGTGGGTTTTTCACTGCTTCGCTCAAACAGGCGCCCAAGGTCGGGCCCGGTTTGACTTGTGCTGATGAGTGAACATAGTGCAATTCGATGGTATCGCCAGATTGTAGGCTACCGTGGGCACTTGGACAGACGCCGTTTTTCACGGGAGACAGTTCCGATTTGCTCAGTTTGCCGGAATACTTAAACCCAGTTTCATAGCCATGCCCGTCACCATTGCCTGCATAAACAGTAAATTCCCCGCCTTTGTGCTCGGCGTTTTTATGGAAATGGATGTTACACAGGTTCATAGAACCTCCGCGAGGAAACCCCTGACTTGAGTTAGGGGAGGAATTGCGCTATCGTCAGTACGTCGCCCGCATCCCTCTCGTGGCATGGCGGCAAAGCCGAATAACGGGGGATTGCACAAACTGCCGTTTGTGCAACCGGCCTTGTAAATGTCCGGAATGTGGCGGGTTTTCCTGACCATAAAGCTTCTGTCTTTAGACGGGAGTTGATTTACCTGTGTGTAAGGCGGTGCGGTGTTAAAGATGATGGGATTATTGCCTTCAACAGCGTCGATATCACGCGGTGCCTGCAGCCCGAAGCATTTGTTTTCGGTGTTTTTGGCTAAGTTGGCTTCTTGTTCGATGATGACTTGATCGGAAACAGGGCCATGTGAACCGTGGGAGGTGTCTCGTGCATTGGCATGAATCGGAAGCATGGCAGCGGTGGCTAGCACGAAAAGCATGTGTTTTTGCATGATGTCTCGCTTTGTGTTGGGTTAAGGACAACCTTTCTGTTGTTACTGCTGGATTTTGTTTTTTTGTTCGATTGTTGCATACGCTGTATGAATAGCGTATCCGGAAAATCCTAAGCGATTTGTTAATGTGCTACAACAAGAAAATTTTTTTGCTGCAAGGTGTCTGACTTAATACAAACTTGAAGAGCAAAACTAGACATGCTGACCGTGTTAGGCCATCCCGTTGGAGATGCTGATTATTTTCGGAAAGTCGCTGTCAGCACCACGTTGCTACGCGTGTCTTCTGAGGATGCGTTGATAAATTGGTGAACTGCATCTGGTGATTCTAAGCCCCAGATCTTTGGTTCTAATTCTTCTCTGGTGTAATGATAGATTTCTGGTTTGCCATTTCTATCAACCATTTTATAGGGAATACCACTTTTTGGTAAATAAACGATGTGAACCTCAAGAGAGTCATGGTCACCTAGTTTAAACTTCCAAAAGGTTGAGCCATCATGAGTTTGAATTGTATCGCTGACTAATAAATAATGTTTTGCTATTAGCTCATAAACCGTTATGCCTAACCCTAAACCTCGAAAATCTTGAATGAAATAAGCACTTTTTATTTGCGCGCCTTTCTCTAAACAGGTTCCACTGTCACTTAGTTTTTGAAAATCAACATTGCCTATTGGATATGGAAGGGATTTTTCTTGGATAATTTCTACTGACACTGCGCCACAATGTTCTCCCTCCATGAGAGAGAATCGCACTGAAAGCTGATTGGGGCCAAAGTTTTCAATGATTTTGGCGTCAATAATAGTGTTAATTTCATATTCTGCTAGTGTGCTGCAGCTAAGTGGTATTTTTTCATGCACATCTGCAATAATAGTTGGACACATATCTTAAGTTGCCTGAGTGGATGATTTTTGCTCCATGTTAATGAATAAGAGTCGTACTTTGATCTGAAGAAAAAAGATCTGGCGCACATTCGTTGATATATTGCATAAACTCCTCAGTGCTAATTTTTAAGTTCCAATTTTCAGGCTGGAATGTAGTAACTTTCATTTTTCCTGTTGTTTTACTTAATTGAATCTGAGCAAGAGGAATAATTTTAGAATGTGCTGTTTCTTGCCAGTGTGATTCGACAATATAGTATTGAACGAGAGAGTCGGAATCCTTAGAAACAAAAATAGAGAAACTGACCCCGTTCGATGTAGTAAATGTTCGATTTGTTGTGATTGCTTTGGATGTCAGTCTATAAGCGGAAAGTGTCTGTAAACGCATAATAACAACCTCAATTCTTAATGATGTTGTCTCTCCATGCTTGATGTTGTCTCTCCATGCTACAACATTAGTGGAAGCAATGCACAAAGAGACTGCGCCTCAGCTAAAAAATTCACACCACACAAATTTGCTCTCACTGCAGTTGCAAAAATCCGCTAATCCTTGCTGCCACCGGCATTTAGCGGGTTTTCGCTTTTCTCGAAAAATTCATTGTTTCTTGCTATCGACGCCATCCATCTAATCAATTAGATAAATCATTTTTTCTTGTCTATGCTGTAGCCATCAACTGTTTGTTCAGTCTGACATCACAGCAAGGCCGTCAGGGTGGATGTGTTTTGTGCGATACCTAAAACAATGGAGAAACACCGATGAGCAATGAGAAAAAATGCCCCTTTGCGGCAATGCACGGCGCACGTACTACACATGGTGCACAATCTAATCGCGATTGGTGGCCAAAGGCGCTGAACCTCAACATCCTCCATCAACACGCCCCTGCTTCTAATCCCCTTGGTGGCGACTTTGACTATGCCAAAGCGTTTAACCAACTCGACTACGACGCCCTGAAACAAGACTTGTATGCCTTAATGACTGTCTCACAAGATTGGTGGCCGGCGGATTGGGGGCATTATGGTGGTTTGTTTATCCGTATGGCGTGGCACAGTGCGGGTACCTATCGTACCGCTGATGGCCGAGGGGGGGCAGGTACCGGTAACCAACGCTTTGCCCCTATCAACAGTTGGCCAGATAACGGCAACCTCGACAAAGCCCGCCGCTTGTTGTGGCCGATCAAACAAAAATACGGTAACAAAATTTCATGGGCTGATTTGATGATTTTGGCGGGGAACTGTGCTTTAGAATCCATGGGTTTCAAAACCTTTGGTTTCGGCGGTGGCCGCGCAGATATTTGGCAGCCAGAAGAAGACATTTATTGGGGCGCAGAAAAAGAATGGCTGGCGACAAGCGACAAAGCGAATAGCCGCTATTCCGGTGAACGTGAATTAGCTAATCCTCTGGCGGCTGTGCAAATGGGGCTGATTTATGTCAATCCTGAAGGCCCAGACGGTAACCCCGATCCTGTTGCATCCGGACGTGATGTGCGTGAAACCTTTGCGCGGATGGCAATGAATGATGAAGAAACGGTGGCGTTGGTTGCCGGTGGGCATACCTTTGGTAAAGCACATGGTGCCGGTGATCCAAAATTAGTTGGCCCTGAGCCTGAAGCCGCACCGATTGAACAGCAAGGGTTAGGTTGGTTCAATCAATTGGGTACCGGAAAAGGCGTGCATACCACCACCAGTGGCATTGAAGGGGCGTGGAAACCCAATCCGACGCAGTGGGATAACGGCTATTTTGATATGTTGTTTGGCTATGAATGGGAGCTGACAAAGAGCCCTGCTGGTGCACATCAATGGGTGGCAAAAGATTGCAAACCAGAGCATTTGATTCCCGATGCTCACGATCCATCGAAAAAACACCCACCGATGATGACCACAGCGGATTTGTCATTGCGTTTCGACCCAATTTATGAACCCATCTCGCGCCGTTTCCACCAAGACCCTGCCGCATTTGCCGATGCTTTTGCACGCGCTTGGTTCAAATTGACACACCGCGATATGGGGCCAAAAACCCGTTATTTAGGGCCAGAAGTCCCAAGCGAAACCTTAATTTGGCAAGACCCGATTCCTGCTTTGGATCATCCTGTGATTGACGCTGCTGATATTGCAGCTTTGAAACACACCCTGTTGGCTTCGGAGGTGTCGATTGCTGAATGGGTGGCGACCGCGTGGGCCTCGGCTTCGACTTTCCGTGGTTCCGATTTGCGTGGTGGAGCGAATGGCGCCCGCATTCGGTTAGCACCGCAGAAAGATTGGGCGGTTAACCAACCCGCACAATTAGCCAAGGTGTTGGCTGTGTTGGAAACGGTGCAACAACAATTCAATGTTGCTCAAACTGATGGCAAAAAAGTGTCGCTGGCTGATTTGATTGTGTTGGCTGGTTGTGCCGCAGTCGAAGCCGCCGCGCAAGCTGCTGGTGTATCGGTCACTGTGCCCTTTACCCCGGGGCGGATGGATGCAACACAAGAGCAAACCGATGTGGCGTCGTTTGCTGTGTTAGAACCGGCAGCCGATGGTTTCCGTAACTATCAAAAACAAGTTTATGCCGTCCCTGCCGAGGAAATGCTGATTGATAAAGCCCAGTTGTTGACCTTGAGTGCACCAGAAATGACCGTGTTGGTCGGAGGTTTGCGAGTGTTAGGCGCAAATGTTGGTGGTGCAGCAGAAGGTGTGTTCACCACACAGCCACAGGTCTTGAGCAATGATTTCTTTGTTAACCTGTTGGACATGAGCACTGTTTGGCGGCCTACTGCTGATGATGCCCAACATTTTGAAGGACGTGACCGGCAGACCGGCCATATTAAATGGACAGCAAGCCGTGTGGATTTGGTCTTTGGCTCTAATTCGCAATTACGCGCTTTGGCCGAGGTCTATGCCCAAGACGATGTAAAAGAGAAGTTTGTGCGTGATTTTGTTGCAGCGTGGGATAAAGTGATGAATTTAGATCGTTTTGATTTGCAACACTAATTCCCTTGCTTGAATCCCCACAGGGTAAGGCATCGCAGCGCGGTATCGAATCTGATACCGCGCTTTTTTATTTTTCTAATTAAAACAAAACAAATACCAATTTAGCGATGGTAGAGACTAGGCTAGCGATAGCGTAAAATAACGATAATGGTCATTTTTTGATAAGAGGTTTATCTGATGTGGTTTAAAAATGTAATTTGCTTTCGTTTACCATTAAAAAATATGCCAACGGCTGAACAGTTAGAAACGGCATTGCAAAAACGTCCATTTTTTCCCTGTACCGGATTGCAGTTGAGTTCGGCGGGATGGGTGCCGGTGTTGCCGCAGCAGGCAGATAGAATGACGTGGTCAAATCCGGCTTGTTCGATGTTGATGCTGAAACGGGAAGAAAAAGTGTTGCCGACCAGCGTGGTGAAAGAACGGTTGGCGCAAAAAGTGGGACAAATCGAAAAAGAAGAACTACGTCGTGTGGGTAAAAAAGAGCAACGTACGCTTAAACAAGATGTGATTGATGATTTATTACCGCGTGCTTTTGCAAAATCACGCACGATTCAAGGTTTGCTTGATCGTGAACGCGGCTATTTGCTGATTGACGCCGCACAAGCAAAACGGGCGGAAGAATGGCTGAGTGTATTGCGCGAACATCTCCCTGTTCTGCCGCTGAGTTTGTTTCACACCGAACGTTCACCGGCCAGTGCGATGACGGAATGGCTATTATCTGGGCCACCAACAGATTTTGCCTTAGATAATGACTGTGAATTAAAAGATGGAAATGGTGCAGTAATTCGTTGTTTACGGCATGATTTAACCTTGCCAGAAATTCAACAACATTTATTACAAGGTAAAACCGTTAGCCAATTGGGTTTGGTTTTTCAGGAGCGGGTGCGTTTTACATTGACCGAATCGTTGCAATTAAAACGAATTGGTTTTTTAGATACGGTACAACAAGAAGCCAGCGAAGAAGGCGAAGACCCTGAAAGTTTATTTGTGGCCACCGCCAGTTTAATGCAGCAAGAATTGTCTTTGTTATGGCAATCCTTGCTGCTGGCGCTTGGCGGAGAAATTGAAATGAATTAACTGCGGGCGAGGCGGTCAATTGTTTCTGATGCTTGACGTAAGGCCGCCTCGCGCAATTCTGCGCCCATATTCAAACCTTCGGCATACACATAGTGCAGTGAGCGCAAGCCGATAAAATTCAAGAAAGTGGTTAAGAACGGTGTTTGACTATCGGCGGCTGTGCCGACATATTGCCCGCCGCGTGCTGCCAGCAAATACACGGGCTTATCTGCAATTAAACCGACTGGGCCTTGTTCGGTATATTTGAAAGTCACACCAGCGCGGGCAATGCGGTCGAAATACGCTTTCAATGTGGACGGCACACCGAAGTTATACATCGGCACTCCAATCACCACTGCATCAGCGGCTTGCAATTCAGCAATCAGATCGTCCGATTCTTGCCGCCGTGCCATCGCAACATCATCTAAGCTTTCGCTTGGTGAAAAGAAGGCGGCAATATCGCTATCACTCAGATGGGGCAAGGGATTGGCGGCTAAATCGCGCACAATTACTTGACCATCGGGATGTTGTGTTTGCCAAGTATTGGCAAATTGTTGTGCCAGTTGTCGCGCTTGACCAGTGGTCGAGAGGCTGGATTGAATCACTAACAGAGTGGCCATCAGAAAAATCCTTTCGTAGAAAACGTGTAAGCAATGCGCACAGCTTACGAAAGGATGAGGTAACAAGATAGCGAAAGTTTTTCGCCATCTTGTTCAATATTTTTGAATTAGGCTGACCATGCGGCAAGAAAGGCTTGCCAATGTGGTTGTGATTTTTGTGTCAGGGCATGGCGCAATCGATCGCACTCGGCTTGGTATTGCGCTTGATCGAGTTGGCCGCGCATCATCTGAAAGCGCAAATACACCAGATAGGTGTTGGCGGCATCGGTTTCACAATAATCACGAATGGCTTGTTCTTCTCCGGCTAAGTACGCGCTCCACACTTGGCTGCCGTCCATCCCTTGCTTCCCTGGGAAACCACATAGCCGCGCAATATCATCCAATGGCGCATTGGCGCGTGGTTGATACATCGCGAGGATATCCATTAAATCGAGGTGGCGGGTGTGATAGCGGCTGATGTAATTATTCCACTTAAAATCGCGGTCATTATCACCCAAATCCCAATATCGTTCCGCATAAATCCCATGCAGTAAGGCGCGGTAGTGCAGTGCAGGCAAGTCAAAACCACCACCATTCCATGTCACTAATTGCGGTGTATATTTTTCAATTAACTGAAAGAATTTTTGAATAATTTCAGCTTCACTGCTACCAACCTGACCGAGGGTGGCGATATGGATTTTATCCTCCCACCGCAATACACAAGAAATCGCCAACACCCGATGCAGATAATGTGGCAAAAAATCGGAACCATTTTTCTGGCGTTGGCGTTGAAACGCATATTCCGCCACATCGGTGTCGGAAATATCTGCCGCAAAGCCATGTAATACCCGCAACCCTTGGACATCAGGGATGGTTTCAATATCAAAAGCAAGAATAGGTTGTTTCATGTGCGCTCCCGTGTCAGTGATAACGGCATCTTTCTGTCTTGGCGCACATGATACAAGTCTTGCGATTTAATCAGCAAAATCTGGCTGAGTATTTTGCATCGCGGCCATCACTGCGCTTTGAATATCATTCGATAACAACATCGAAGCATTCCACGTTGCAACATATTCCAAGCCTTCGGCAATGCTGTGATCGCGGCTATAGTTCAACACCTGTTTGGTGCCGCGCATGGCTAAAGGCGATTTGGCGGCCAAGGCACGCGCTTGGCTAAACGCATGTTCTAACAGCTGGGTTTGATCGGGCAACACTTGGTTGACCAAGCCGCGCCATTCCGCTTCTGCCGCCGCTACACGGCGACCGGTTAAACACCATTCTCGGGCAATGCCTTCACCGACCAAACGCGGTAAGCGTTGCAACGTCCCGACATCTGCCGCCATCGCCATATCAATTTCTTTGACGGCAAAATAGGCGTCTGCACTGGCATAGCGAATATCTGCCGCGACGATTAAATCAATCGCCCCCCCGACACAAGCCCCATGCAAGGCAGCAATCACCGGTTTACGGCATTGCTCAATCGCATTGGCGACCGCCTGTAATTCAAGAATTTTGCGCCGTAATTTTTCCCGTTTCCGTCCTTCACAATCATCAGCAATCAGCTGCGAAAGCTGCATCAACATCGCCAAATCAATCCCTGCACAGAAATTTTTCCCTGCACCGGACAACACCACCACGCGCACACTGGGTTCACCATCTGCCCACTCAAACGCTTGGCGTAGCGATTGCCACAGCGGATCGTTCAGGGCGTTGGATTTATCGGGTCGATTAAGTTCGAGGTGTAAGACATGGCCCTCTTGCGAGAGATTGAGATGAGGAAAGGTAGGATGAGTCATGAAAAAAGCTCCGAAACAGTGGCAACGTGACAAAGGCATTGCGACTGTACGGAGCAGATCACTGGCTGTCAATCAATCGTTTGATTTTTCTTCGCTACTGCGAACCATGGCAAAACGTGACAGCTTACTGCTTGGGCGGCGGGTGCTACGGCGTCGTGGCGTGGCTGGTGTTGCTGTGACGCTGTCGGCCATGACCGCTTCAGCCTGTACAGTGGGTTGTGGTTCGGTGACGGTCGGCCAATTCAGTGACAGCCATTCCAACATTCGCTGCGCTACCTCTTGCCACACAGTATCCAACATCATCATGTGACCACAACCACTGACAATTTCCGCTTCGGTGTGCAAACGGCGTGCGGTTTTAACCACTTCGCTTGGGCTGATGATTTTATCTTCATCACCGCCCAACACCAGCGCAGGTATCTGTTCTAACGCCTTCACGCTAAAAAAGCTTACCAGCGTCATGTCTAAAATAGCTCGCATGGATTCTGGTGTGAAACGATAGGCCCATTTTGCTAATTCTTCCTCCGGCATACTGTCGGAAAACAACAGCCGTTTGGCCTGATCGAGTTCAGGTTGATAGCGTTGGTCTGCTTGGAATAGGTTTAAGGAGGTCAATAAGTCTGGTGTGGTGCCCAACATGCGAATGGCCGAGCGCGCCATGCCTTCGCCTGGCACCGACGCCAACAGTATCACCCCTGCCGCCGGATAGCCCAATTCTAAATAGCGTTGAATCACAAAACCGCCCATCGAATGACCGACCAAAATCGGCAGACTTGGCAAGGTAGCAATGATTTGCCGCAGGTTTTTGACGTATTCATCAATGCTTAAAATGGCAATCCAACTTTGCCCACCGCTTCCGCCGTGTCCTTCGAGGCTGAATGCGGTGGCAGACCAACCGTTTTCCGCAAAAAACGGTAAGAAATGCTCATCCCAACACCATGCCGCACAATATGCACCGTGAACAAATAACAGCGGTGGGCGCTCTGCGACAGGTGGTGTGGGATGGCGGTCGATACGTTCAAGATGGACAGTCATTACAATACCTCTCCGGCGTGATCGGCCAAGCGTGAGCGTTCACCGCGTGCCAAGGTGACATGGCCGGCGTGATTCCAACCTTTCATGCGGTCAACGACATACGTTAAACCGGAACTGCCTTCAGTGAGATAGGGGGTATCAATTTGAGCGATATTGCCCAAGCACACCACTTTGGTGCCGGGGCCGGCGCGGGTAATTAAAGTTTTCATTTGTTTCGGTGTCAGGTTTTGTGCTTCATCAATGATGAGAAATTTATTCAAAAAAGTGCGACCGCGCATAAAGTTGAGGCTTTTGATTTTGATACGGGAGCGCATTAAATCGCGTGTTGCTGCCCGTCCCCATTCGCCACCATCCTCCTCCGGTCGATTTAAGATATCTAGATTATCCTCTAAAGCACCCATCCACGGTGCCATTTTTTCTTCTTCGCTACCCGGTAAAAAACCAATATCTTCACCAACGGGCACTGTGACACGGGTCATAATAATTTCGCTGTAGCGTTTTTGCTCCAGTGTTTGCACCAAACCCGCGGCAAGGGTGAGCAAGGTTTTACCTGTTCCTGCCTGACCCAACAGAGTAATAAAGTCAATTTCCGGATCAAGCAGCAAATTGAGGGCGAAATTTTGTTCACGATTGCGCGCCGTGATGCCCCAGACGCTATTTTTCTGGTGGCTGTAGTCGCGCAAGGTTTCTAAAATCGCGCTACTTCCTTGCCGGCTTTTGACTTTCGCGACAAATGATTCATCGTCTTGCCATAAAAATTGATTGACCAATAATTGAGAACAATCTGGCCCATTGATTTCATAATAGGTGCGGCTGTTCTCTGTCCACGAACGTAGCCCCTCGCCATGTCGTTGCCAAAACAGGGGATCGATTTGTTTAGTACCGCTATACAATAAATCGCTGTCTTCTAGCACTTGGTCATTGAAATAATCTTCTGCCGCCAAACCCAACGCCCGCGCTTTAATGCGCATATTGATGTCTTTCGACACCAACACCACTTCGCGTTTTTTATCGCGTTGTTGTAGCGCTAATACCAAAGCCAAGATGCGGTTATCGCCACGGCCCAAGGGCAAACTGTCGGGTAACTCTGCCGCGAGGGCGGCGGTTTGCAGATATAAGGCACCGGTAGCGGCTTGATGGCTGTGGGTGATCAGAGGAATACCTGCCTCGATTTGTTTATTCGATTGATCACACACCAGCTCATCCATAAACCGGCTGGCTTGTCGTGCATTACGCGCCAGTTCTGACATACCTTTTTTGTGATTATCCAATTCTTCCAGCGTCACGATTGGGATAAACACATCGTGTTCTTGAAAGCGAAACAGGCTGGTGGGGTCGTGCAACAGCACATTGGTATCGAGGACAAACAATTTCGACGGTGCTTTTTTCTTTTTCGGCATGGTGCGAGGTCCTCATACAGAGAAAAATCAATTGGGCAAACCACAGGTAAGAGCAGCATCTTTGTAACAGTAAATCATGATATAGCAATGTTTTGATTTAGCGGTTGGACATTCTCCTGATTGAAAACTCATGACTTTGGGGAATTACATGAAAAAATAGAGCAAGATCATGAAATATCATAATTTTTCATTGACGTGACAGCCAGATGCCGGCTAGCATCGGCGCCTGTTTTGAGGAGGCGCATATAATGATGAAGGTACGGTTGTTGACGTGGTCGGTTTCTATGGCGGTGGGCTGTGCAATCACAGCGACGGCGTATGCGGACAATTTTTTGGCTCCCGATTCGGCATCGCGAGTGGCGCAATACCTGATCCAACAAAACAACGGTACTTTGCGTAATGGTGACAATGTTTGGTTGCGAGTACGTGACGGTTTTCAATTAGGCGAAGTCAACAGCGAACTGGTTCGCCGCCATGAACGCATGTATAGCAAAAATCCGGAATCTTTCCGCCGGATGTTGACGCGCAGCCATCGTTACCTATTCCACATCATTAACGAAGTTGAACGCCGTGGTATGCCGACAGAAATCGCGCTGTTGCCGCTGGTTGAAAGTGCGTTTAATGCTCAAGCCATGTCGCCAGTGGGTGCCTCGGGTTTATGGCAATTTATGCCAGCGACTGGCCGCCAATATGGTTTAGAACAAACATGGTGGTACGATGGCCGCCGTGATGTCACCGCCGCCACCCGCGCCGCCCTTGATTATTTAGAAAATCTCCACGCCATGTTTGGCGATTGGAACCTTGCCCTCGCTTCGTATAACTGGGGTGAAGGCAATGTCAGCCGTGCGATTGCACGCAACCGTGCCCGTGGTTTGCCAGAAGATTTTGAAAACCTGAGCTTGCCCGCTGAAACGCGCAATTACGTGCCAAAACTATTGGCCGTGCGCAATATTCTGGCCGAGCCGCAACGCTTTAGTGTTCGCCTCGAAAAATTGCCCAACAAGCCTTATTTCGTGGCAATTTCTCCGGGTAAACACATGGATCTTGAAGTGGCTGCCAAATTGGCAGAAACCACAGAAGAAGAAGTTCGTTTCTTAAATCCAGGGTTTAACCGTCCGGTGCTGGCGCATAAAACTGGCCGCCAAATTTTAATTCCGGCAGCAAAATCCGAGCGTTTCCATGAAAATCTGGCACGTTTCTCGGCACCATTGATGAATTGGCAACCCTATGTGGCGCAAGTAGATGATACCGCTGAAGACATCGCGCAACGCTTTGGCATGGATCTCGATATTTTGAAGCGCACCAACGGTTTGACCAATCTACGCATTCAGCCAGGCCAACCTTTATTGGTTGCTGCACAACAAACCAAAGAAACGCCTAACGCAGACTTGCCAGAAACCAGCGTGGTCAGTGCTGAAACCACGACAGTGGCGAATGCTGATAATCGGATTTTGGATTTGAATGTTTCTACCTCGGCTGACTCGCGTCATGTGGTACAACAAGGCGAAACTCTGCCCGACATTGCCAAACGCTATCGGGTCAGTGTTGCAGATCTAAAAGCGTTGAACCGCTTAGAGTCGGATATCTTAACCGCCAATCAGGTGTTAAAAATCGGTGTGCAACAGGCCAAAACCATTCAACAACCCGACACCTAAAACTGCGCTCGGCCGATTGGGTTGCCAACCATCGGCAACCCAACATCACAAGGGTCAAATGGATGGCGATTAGTGTCCCTCGGTCATAATGGCAACTGTGCGCGCAATTCGTTCACCCAATCACGATGGGCAAAGTCTGGCCCCATCACCAGCGAAGCATAAAAATCACTGCCAAAGCGTGAATCGACCTCGATCAGCACATGGGTTTCATTGCCATACGGCAAGAAGGTCAATTCAATTTCTTGAATGCGGAAACTGCCGCCGCGTGGTCTGAGTTCAATTTCTTGATAACACCCCAACGTGCTGCTGACATGGCCGACTCGCGCTGTACCCAATTCAACATCGGTGCTGCTAATCCCCCAGCCTAATTGATCGAAGGCTTGCAGCAAGGTGCTCACAGGGGCCGGCGGCAGAATTTCTAAGAAATCGCGGTCGTTGGTATCGATGGCAGCATCAATAGCCAAATCGGTGTGAATCCAAATCGGTAGCGGTTGGCCGTGATAGGGCAGGCCATTGATCGGTAAATCGGCTGGCAGTTGAATTTCAAATGGAAATTCGCGGCGTTCTTCGGCACGGATGGTAAACGCTTGGCTGACGCGCAGACTGCCTAACGGTAAATTGACGCGTGTATCGTCATTGCTATCGTCTTCGGCTTCGATCATCAACACCAATTCGATTTTTTCAATATCCTGTGCCGCTTTGCCGCCCTGTACCACCACTTTACCCCGTAACACATCACCTGGGTATAAACGTGGGTTGTCTAGCTGGGTATCAACCTTGGCACCCCCGACACCAATCGAGGCAAGCAATTTTTTAAACATGGTGGGCCCTTTCTGTGTTGTTTCACGGTGTTTGATTGCGCGCAGACTACTGGCGCGCTACATGATGGCGTGGCGTGGTTTTTCCAGCCCATTGCCGCCACCAACAGCAGATTTTTTGCCAGCGCCCTTGTGATTGCGCTTGCCGTTGGGCTTCGATTCGCGCATACGAGGCCATTTGTGCCTGTGCGCAACCTTCACCAGCCGAAGTATCAGACCGTTGTAACATGCCGTCCCCCTATCGTTTCCAAATCCCTTGCCAAGCACTGTTTAACCAACTGTGCCCACTGACCAACACCACACCTCCCAGCACACAGACAGTGCCGAAGATGAAATTGCGTTCTAATGGTTCATTTAATAACCACACGCCAAAAACCATTCCAAACAACGGCGTCAGAAAAGAAAACACCCCGAGGCGCGAGGCAAGATAATTTTTCAACAGCCAAAACCACGCCAGATAGCTGGCAAATGACACAACGACCGAGTGAAACAACAGGCTGCCGATGGCGAGTGGGGTGAAATGAATCTGTGCTTGGCCTAACAACATGGCGGCGGGCACTAATAGCACAAATGCCCCTAACAGCTGATATTGCAAGGTATGTGAGGTCGGTGCGCTGGCGAGACGAGATAGGCGCACCACTAAAGTGGTTGCCGCCCACGACACACCGGCCAATAAACCCAGCATATCGCCCCATAACATCCGGCTCAGCTCGCTTTCGCTGTAGGTATGATCGTCACCACGACCAAAAAAGGTCAACACAATGCCAGCAAAGGCCAAGCCAATCCCCAGCCACTGCCAACGGTTAAGCCGTTCAGCAGGCAATTTCCAATGCAAACCGAGGGCAACAAAAATCGGCGCGGTATAGAGCAATACCACCATGTGCGAGGCCGAGGTAAAACGCAGCCCTTCGCCGACTAATAAAAATTCAATGGCAAACAGCGTTCCAACCAAACCGCCGGCTTTCCAATAGCCATTGCCCCATTGCATTTTTTCCTGTCGCCACCGCATCACTAACCACACCAACGCCGCAGCAATCCCCGAGCGCAGGGCGATTTGTAGCAAGGGGGTAATATCATCGGCAGCGGCTTTGAGTACCACTTGTTGCAAGCCCCAAATGACACATAACAAGGTCATGATGGCGCTGGCTTGGCCATCGAGGGTTTTTCTTTCGTGCATAGCATGTCCGTTAAGGGTTAGAGCCGGTTGCCAATATCATCCGGCAGCTCGTCGTCTTGTTCCATTTCACGGCGGTTATCATCTGGGGAAAGGGTGGCCACGTGTTTGGCTTGGGCCACGACTTCATGCAGTTGGCGGTGCAATTCTTCTGGGCTCAGGGCGAGCAGGGCTTTGAGCGATAACCGCCGCAACGACACTTTACCATTTGAGACAATCACATTGCCGTCTAAAAAGGCAGGATGTTCCTTAAAGCGGCTGGTGCTACGGCTCAAAATGGCTTTGAACAGTGCGGAATAGGTGATTTCTTTCGCGGTACCGGTGCCGGTGGGGTCGGTGCTGACACCATCCAGCGAGGGTTGTTCGCGTAGGGTTTGAATGGCGAGGTTTAATAACTCCACCGTGCGCGGCGACTCGCCGATTTTCGCCATCACGCGGTCGATGGTCGAGGCCGATAGCGCGTGTTTATGTTGTTTTGCCCAAGCGAGATTGTCGGCATTCAACCGCTTGAACCAACGTAAACGATGCAACCCCGAACGCGAACGGCCTAATAACATTTCTTGCTGGCGCAAAGACAGTTGTTCTCCGCCGAGGGCTTGGCTGAGTTTTTGTTGTGATTCGAACAGCTCAATGTCGGTAATTTTATGGTGTGAGGGGTTGTCGGTGAGGACGTAGAGCAGGGCTTGATAGTCGGTCAACTCGCGCACCACAGCGCGGATTTTGGGTAATCCCAATAAACGACTGGCACGCCACCGCCTTTCACCGGCAATCAATTCATAAAACCCAGCGCGGGTTGGGTGTGGCCGGACGACGATCGGGGTCACTTGTCCGCCGGAAATAGAAAAGCTATCAGCTAGGCGGCGGATTTCGTCTTCGGTGGGAAAGCAAGGTTGAAAAGGCGATGGGGTGATGAGGTTAACATCCAACATCTGGTGTTGGTCGTTATCGTCAACCTGCAGCGGCGGTTGTACCCATTTCATCACCGCCGCCGGCAGGGTGCTGCGTTTTTGGGCGGGGGCGGTTTTGTTTGGTGGGGGATGTGCGGCGCGGGGTTTGCGTGGATAGCGCGATTTCTTGCCAGATTTGGGGGAATGCTCGCTCAATTTTTCCTCCTGATGCAATCAATAGGGCTATGCCATACGCACAACACAGCGTGGCATAGTCGTCATTTCAAAAAAGCATTGAGACTCGACAGAACAGACCGCTGCGATGGACAGAAAGCAAGCACACGCCTTGCGATGATTAGCTAGACGGTTTGCTTTGTTGTTGCAGTTGCAATAAGTGTAGCTGTGCTGCGCTTTCATCGGCTAGGTTGGCGGCGATGTTTGCCAAAATTTGAATGCCGCCGAGGGTGCGGTTGGGGTGTGGGTTGTCGTCGTATTTGTTGCTGCGTTGTTCGATCATACGGCATAACTCGGTGAGGCGTTCAAGTTGTTGGGCGATGCTGGCGAGGTCGGGGGTGGTGGACATGGTGGTTATCTTTCGAAGGCTGTCCCATCTGGGGCAAGAAAATTACAGTGGAAACTTTATTGTTTGCTGACTGGGGGTTTTAGCCATGCAGCGTAAAAATAAGGGTGAGGTGAGCCAGTATGATAGCCATTGATGCAAGGCGGGGAGAGGTTGTTCGGCGAACCAGACAGGGTCAATCGCAGCAAACTGCCGTACAAAAGGGAAAATGGCAATATCAGTGGCGCAGGGCTGTTCACCGCCGAGAAATGGGTTGGCACTGAGGCGGATTGCGAGAGGTTGTAATAGACATTCCATCGCTTGCTGTCGATGTACCTCGCGGCCTTGACTATCACTAAAGCGTTCTGGGTATTTATAGCGGTCGAGGTGATACTTAAATTCGCCATCATTGGTATGCAACAAGGCCAGATTGTCTGCACTTTGTGCTGCTTGCCACCAATGGGGGACGTTTTGCAACGCCCATTGAATAATGTCCCAGCTCTGATCAATCACCGTACCATCTGGCAAGCATAAAACGGGTACGGTGCCTTTTGGCGAGGCGGCTAACATCGCGGCTGGTTTATCTTTTAGCACAATCTCGTGAATATCAAACTCAATGTTCGCAATTAACAGACTGGTTCTAGCTCGCATAGCGTAAGGACAACGGCGGTAGCTATAGAGCAAAGGTCGAGTGGTGGTCATAGGCTGTAATCAACTTTTCTAAATATTGTAAATAATACCCCAGCTTAATTTGCCACGGTTGTGCCTCAACGAAACTGTCTTAGCAAAATTACCAGAGAAAAATTCTGGTAACATCCGATACAAATAAAATTTCCCTGATTGAGAGGGCGGTATGTCTGAATATTGTGGTTTAACTATCCTCCACGCCAACAGAATGGAAGCGCTGCGTGAAGTGGTTTTTGGTTGGATACAGCAACATCCCCTCGCCCATCCTCTCAGCAATGAAGTCATTTTGACGCATAGCCACGGCATGGCACATTGGCTGAAATTAGAATTGGCTCATCAACACCGCATCGCTGCTGCGTTATCGTTCAAACTGCCTTCAGAATTTTTATGGCATAGCTATCGCACTGTGCTTGGTAAGGAAGACGTGCCGTTGCAATCTGCTTTTGATAAGAAACAACTGCAATGGCATCTCTATCGTCACCTACCCGATTGGATTAAACAACAGCCTAATGATTTTGCAGCGTTAGCGCGATTTTTAGAGTATGACGCCGATGGCCGCAAACGTTATCAGCTTGCGCTCCAACTGGCGGATTTATTCGACCAATATCAGGTCTATCGTGCAGATTGGCTGACCGATTGGAGCGAAGAACAGTATCAACTCCGGTTAAGCAACGGCCATATCATGCCGCTGACAGACAGCCAACATTGGCAAGTTAAACTGTGGCTAAAACTGAATCAAACCCTGTTAGAACAAATTAACACCCACCGAGCCGCCATCCACCCGAAGTTTCTCTCCACGCTGGAATCGCTGTCGCAACGGCCAGTAGGGTTGCCAGAACGCATTATTGTGTTTGGCATTTCTTCCTTGCCGGCGCAAGTGGTTGAAGCGCTGCATGCCTTAAGTCAGCATTGCCATGTGATCATGGCGGTGCTCAATCCATGCCGACACTATTGGGCTGACATTTTAGAAGTGCGCAATGTGTTGCAACGTGCAGGGCGGCGGCGCCATGCCAAGCGTTCTGGGATGCCAGAGTTATTAAATGATCCAGAACTGTTACATCTCCATGGTCACCCTCTACTAGCGGCATGGGGACGGCAAGGGCGAGATTTTATTGCGCTGTTAGATCAATATGATGAACAAGCCTACAGTGCCCAGCAAAAAATTTTATTCAGCAAAATCGATCTGTTCGATGACACTGAGCCATCCGAACACGCTTCTTTACTGGAAAAATTACAATGGTCGATTGTCGATTTAGAACCACCGGCGCCGACACCTAACATCCTGTCGCAATTAGATGAATCGATCGTTTTTCACAGTGCGCACAGCCCCCTGCGCGAGGTCGAAATTTTACATGACCAATTACTGGATCGATTTGAAAAAAGTCATGGCAGGCTGAAACCAAGTGATGTGATGGTGATGGTGCCGGATATTGATTTATACGCCCCATTTGTCCAATCAGTTTTTCGGCAAACGATTGTTAACACCGAAGATAAATCGTTTCAAATCCCGTTCAATCTTGCCGACCGCGCTGATCGCAGTACCGCACCAGTGCTGCGGGTGATTGAAGCATTGCTACACCTACCCGAACAACGCTTACAAGTCAGTGAGTTGTTAGATTGGCTCGATATTCCTGAATTTGCCCAAGCCTTTGCCATTGAAAGCCACGAATTGCCACTATTGCGGCGATGGGTTGAAGGCGCGGGGATTCGTTGGGGTTTGGATGGGGAACATAAAACGCGTTTACAACTCCCCTCGGAACCACAAAACAGCTGGTTGTTTGGATTGCAGCGCATGTTGTTGGGTTATGCGGTGGAGGAAGAGGGCGCGTGGTCTGATATCTACCCCTATCCAGAAATTGGTGGATTAGAAGCCGAGTTGGTTGGTAAATTGGCACACTGCCTGAGGGTTCTCAGTGACCACAGCCAAGCCCTGACCGAAGCCTATAGCCCTCAACAGTGGCAAGAACAATTGGGTCGGTTATTACAAGATTGTATTGTGGCTGAAGATGAATTTACTCAGGCGCTATTAGAAAAATTTACCCAAAGCGTGACCGATTGGGTGATCGCCTGCGATCAGGCCGGTATTGATCATCCGATACCACTGGCCGTGGTGCGTGAAGTGGTGTTAGAAGGGTTTACCGATACCAGTGTGGCATTGCAGTTTATGTCAGGCTTTGTCACCTTTGGGACATTGATGCCAATGCGCGCTATTCCGTTCAAACTCATTTGCCTATTGGGCATGAACGACGGCGATTATCCGCGCCAAACCCAACGCATCGATTTTGACTTAATGGCACAAGATTACCGACCGGGCGATCGTTCTCGCCACGAGGATGATCGTTATCTATTGCTAGAAGCTGTCCTCTCCGCCAGAGAAGCCCTATATATCAGCTATGTTGGACAAGACAGCCGTGATAACCGCCGGCGTCCCCCCTCGGTGTTAATCAGTCAGCTACAAAACTATCTCGACCGCCAATGGCAACTGGAAAGCGAACCGAACCACCGCCTTAGCACCCTGTTGACGACTGAACACCCACTGCAACCCTTTAGCCTGCGTTATTTCCAAGGGCAAACCGCGTGGACCTATGCCGCACATTGGGAAGGTGTCCATCTGACACCTGCTGAACAAAGCTTTCCCGAGTCGGGCCAACTCGCTGCATACACGCCCCCTGACAGCATGCCGATCCAACAATTGGCCTATTTCTTTAAAAAGCCAGTGGCGGCGTTTTTTTCTCAACGGTTGCAAATTTACTTCCGCGACAGTGAAGCACCGCTTGATTGCGAAGCCTTCGCCCTTGATGGCCTCGACCTCTATCAGTTGCGCTCACGCGCCCTTAATACGCTGCTTCGCCAAGCTGACAGCTTAACTGAATACGAACTGGCGATGCGTTGGGAAGATTTCTGCAAGCAACTGCGGGGCGAAGGGCTGTTACCGGTGGGTAAAGTGGCCGAAGCCGATTTAGAAGTCCTTAAAGCCGATTTATGGTGTGGCTTTTCCTTATGGCAACAGGCGGCAGAGCAATGGCCGAAAGAAATAGAAGAAGTTGCTTCGCTTTCGTTAACCGTTCAGCCTGACGACACCCCAGCATGGAAGCTTCATGCCGATATCAAACACCGCCGGACGGGGCCCAACCAGCAACAGGCATTATTTCATGTCTTACCCAACACATTATTCCAAGGCAAAGAACAGACGCCTCGCTTAGATACCATTGCTCTGTATTGGCCGTTACATTTACTCGCCAGTGCCAAGGGATTGCCCTTATCCACCGTACTGATTTCGCCAAAAGATAAATGCTATCTGGTGTGGTCTCCACTGTCGGCTGGAGAAGCACAACAAGCGTTACAGCAGCTTGCCACGTTATGGTGTCAGGCGATGCGACAGCCGCTGCCGGTGGCGATTCGTACGGCTACTGTCTATTTGTCCGTTGCGGCAACAGATGATAACGGTGAAAAGCGGCAAAAACGGGCAAAAGATGAATATGAAGGTGGGTTTAATCAAACAGGTGAAGTGGAAAGAGACGCCGCCTTGGCGCGGGCATGGCCGAATTGGTCAGCACTATTCGCCGCTGGATTTGAACACTATGCCAATGAGTTCTATGGGCTATGCTATGCCACTTCAGTCGCTGCAGCGTGCTATCCGCTTATTGATGACAAATTCGAATAAACCGTTATTGGGTTGCTGATATTGGCAACCCCACTACTAAATGCTCGATACTCCCTGACGATGGAAAGACGATGTTGAACACCACCACAGCACCTAGCACAGAATCAATCAAAACACTCGATCTGCTTACCTTTCCTCTCAGCGGTAACCACCTGATTGAGGCGAGTGCCGGCACTGGCAAAACCTATACCATTGCCAGTTTATATGTGCGTTTAATTCTCGGGCCGGCGGATGAGGACGATAGTTATAGTCCCCTGCCCGCTCAGATGCCGTCATCGATTCTTGTCGTCACCTTCACCGAGGCTGCGACTGAAGAATTGCGCGACCGCATCCGGCGGCGTTTGGAACAAGCGGCCTCGGTGTTTCGGACGGCAGAATTTGCCAATGACCCGTTTTTGCAGCAGTTGTATCAGTGCTACACTCAGAGCGATGATAAAAAAGCTGCTGCATGTGCCTATCGTCTTGATCAAGCGGCACAAGTGATGGATCAGGCTGCGATTTATACCATCCACGCCTTTTGCCAAAAAATGCTGCGCACACATGCCTTTGATAGCCAAAGTCTGTTTGAGCTTAAGGTGAATACAGATGATGTTGAATTGAAACAAGAGGCGGCTCGTGATTACTGGCGCGTGCATGTGCAAACGCTGCAAGGGCCTATTTTAAAAAAGGCGCTGGCCATCCTCGGTCAAACCCCAACCAATCTTTTTACTCATATTCAAGGATTGATGACCCGAGGTGGGCTCGACCTTCGCCAGTCTCCTAACGTTTCTTTGGCCGAGGTTATCACCGAACTGAACCAAGATTATTGCGACCGTCTTGCCTTGCTGCGGCAACCTTGGCGTCAAGGGTGGTTCGATGCGCTGGCTAGCGCTTTGCTCAAGACTGAGGCAGAAAAACAATTTCATGGCGGTCGCATTAAAGCAGAAAAGCTGCAAATATGGCTTAATGGCTTACAAACATGGGTTAACAGTGATGACGCTGAAACATTGTTACCCGTGCCTTTGAAAGAAGAGGGTTTTTGGAAGTATTTATCACCCGAAGGGATTACCACCGCCCTGAAAAAGAATTGCAGCTTAATCACCGACCAACGAGAGGAAGTCGAAGCCGCCCTCGCTGCCCTTGCTGAATTACGCGATCAGGTCAAAGCGTTTCCGTCATTGACCTTACAAATTTGGCAGCACGCTGCGCATTGGATTGGCCACCGTTTGAATCAAGAAAAACAACGGCGAGCAGAAATTGGTTTTGATGACATGATTATACGCCTTGATCAGGCGCTCTCTCATGGAACGGAGACCTCTCCACCCGCCGCAGAAAATCCGTTGGCACAAGTGTTGCGGCAGCAATTTCCGCTGGCGATGATTGACGAATTCCAAGACACCGATCCCGCCCAATATCGCATTTTTTCGACAATCTACCCCGAGCAAAACAGCACTGAATATGGTTTATTGCTGATTGGTGACCCTAAACAGGCAATTTATGCCTTTCGGGGGGCAGATATTTTTACCTATATCAGTGCCCGTCGAGCTATTTCCGATGCGCACCGCACTACATTAGAAACCAACTACCGTTCCAGCAAACCGCTGGTCGAGGCGGTGAATCAGCTATTTGGCGACGCCGATAGCGAATGGAGAACGGGACAAGGCAACAGCGATGGGGTATTTTTTCATCCTGATATTCCCTTTTTCCCCGTGAAAAGCCATCACCAAGCGCTAGGACTAACGCTAGATAACACGCCATTAGCGGCGGTAGATTTTCAGTTTGTAGCTGGGACTGACGAAGTCAATTCCACTGACTATCGCCTGCTGACCGCCCGATATACGGCGCAACAAATTGCCGATTGGTTAGCCGGTGCGGAACACGTCCAACTGCCCTGCGACGGCGAGGGTGAGTCCACCCGCCCCATTCGTGCGGAAGATATTGCTATTCTGGTTCGGAGCGGCTTTGAAGCGAATGTGATGCGCCAAGCCCTTGGCCGCTTGGGGGTGCGTTCGGTGTATCTCTCCGACCGTGATTCTGTCTTTCAAACCCAACAAGCCGCCGATATTCTGTTGTGGCTGGAAGCCATCGTCTATCCAGAAGACGGCAATCGCGTCCGCCGCGCCCTCGCCACCCCCTCGCTGGCTTGGTCATGGGCGCAGCTCGAACAATTGGTGACCAATGAAATCGCATGGGAAAATTATATTAAGCGGTTTCGTGATTACCGTTCGTTATGGCAAAGCAACGGTATCCTGACCATGTTGCGCCAACTGTTGCTAGATGAAGGTGTACCAAAACGGGTGTTGCAAGAGGTGGGGGGCGAGCGAGTGATGACCAACTTCTTACACCTTGCCGAGCGCCTTCAAGCTGACTCGGCTCAAGTTGAAGGTGAACAAGGTTTAATTCGCCATCTCAGCCAACTGATAGAACAACCTGATTTGCAACAACAACAGGCTATCTTGCGCCTAGAAAGCGAAGCCAATTTGGTCAAAGTGGTCACGATCCACAAATCCAAAGGGCTTGAATACCCTATTGTTTTTTTACCATTTGTTTGCGCCCCGCGCTGGCCAGAGCAGAAAAAAACAAATGCATTTTTCATCCATCAACCCGACGGCTCGGCACACTTTATCGCCAAAGGTGAAGAGGCCACTGAACAAGAATGGCAACGTTTTATTACCGAATGGCAAGCTGAAGAAATGCGGCTACTCTATGTCGCGTTAACTCGTGCCAAATACCATCTTGCCCTCGGCATTGCCCCTGTTGCTAACAAAAACATTGGCTATGAAACCACTGCCATAGGTCGTTTATTTGGCATGACTACACGATGGACAGGGCAGGAATGGCTTAACGAGCTCAACACGTTACAGTACCAGCAGCCGGATTATTTTGCGGTATCACATGCACCACGCACAGTGAGCGGTTCGGTTGACGCTTTGCCAAATCTTTCCCCTGTTGCTTTGAATAAAGCAAGAACCTTTACCGGTATGATTGACCGCAGTTGGTGGATTGCCAGCTATTCTGCTTTGCTCCCCGATCGCCACCAACGACAACCTTTTAACATGCCGCATCCGGTGATTACCGATGAAGGTTTGACGGCGGTGATGCCCCCGCGTCTTTCCCTTCCTGCTGCCACCGGACACGATATTCATCGCTTTGAAGCCGGCCCCCGCGCTGGTGTGTTTCTACATGGTTTGTTGCAATGGGCGGCTGAATATGGTTTTGCTGCTGCCCATCACAACGATCGCGAGCGAAAACGCGTGATCACCCTGCGTTGTCAACGCCGTGATCTCAGCGAGTGGGTAGAGGTTTTTGATAGCTGGTTGAAATTGGTGTTAGATACACCGCTGGCTTTACATCCAGAATTGCCACCGCTACGGCTTGCCGATCTTGCTCCGCATCAAGTGCAAACCGAAATGGAGTTTATGTTCTCTATTCAAAAGAAACTCGACACCAAAAGACTAGAGAACGATCTTAATACCCTCTTCCCAGGCGACAACCGCACCCCACTCAATGCCCATACACTACATGGTATGTTCAAAGGTTATATCGATCTGGTGATTGAATATGCTGGGCGTTATTTCGTGTTGGACTATAAATCGAATCGTCTCGGCCATGACGATCATCACTACACCGCCGAAACTATGCAAGCCGCTATTCTGCAACATCGTTACGATGTCCAAGGTCTTTGCTATACCTTGGCCTTGCATCGCCTGCTTAACCTCCGCCTGCCCAACTACCAGCCAGAACAACACCTCGGCGGCTTTGCGTGCTTCTTTATCCGAGGTATCCAATCACCTTCGCAAGGCCTGATTACTAAACATCCCTCGGCAGACTTTATCTCACAAATCGAGGCCTTGCTTTTGCTGTAGTCTATTGCTTCACACGCTCGGTCATCGCCACCTTAGGGAGAGGTGATCGAGGGTGGTGGTGCCAGTGGAAACGACAGCTTCATCACCGTGCCGGTTGGTGTGTTGTCGATCACTTCCACTTGCCCGTTATGCAATTGCATGATTTGCCAAACAATATGTAGCCCCAACCCTCGCCCCCGTTCCCCGCGACTGGACACATAACGCTTGAAAATCTGGCTTTTATCTTCCGCGCTGATGCCGGCACCAAAGTCTTTCACCGCAATGACGACTGCACGTTCACTCAATCCGACCTCTACCATAATGGGACTATTTTCTTTTTGCGTGTGCCACAGCGCGTTATCAATCAAGTTATCGATAGCAATACCAAATAACGCTGCATCCACCGTCAAATTGATCTCTTGCTCAGGATAAATAAATTCGATTTTGCGATGTGGATATAACAACTGATAGTGGTGAATACTGTTATTCAACAACGACCACAGCTCTACCGGATAGACAGCACTATCTAATCCCACCTCAGTCCGAAAACGGTGTTGTTGTAATAAATCTTCTGTTAAATCTCCCAGCCGCCACAAACCTAGCCGTAAACGCTGCATATTTTCTTCGGCGGCTTCAGGCAACTCATTTTTCAGTAACAATAAAGAATCCACGCCTGCTTTAATCGTAGCGGTATGGTTACGAAACTCGTGTGCTACCAATTCTAAAAAGTGCAAAGTGGAATAGTCAGTGACTGGTGCTTTTACTTCCTCTTGCGACCGTGCTCGGTGAGGTTCTAATAACTGCTCCTCACTAATCAAACGATCGGCAAGGTTAGACATTTTCTTTGCTGCATAGCGAATATTGTCCACTCGCTGTAATACCGGCATCGGCAAATCGGTTCCCACAATCCGTAAGGAATCTAAACTGGCCTGAATCTCGGCTAAAGGCGTGCGAAAAGCATGTGAGGCGGTGGCAAGCATGGTGCGTTGTATCTCCTCGTTTTCTCGCACCGCCTCGACCCAAGTGACAATTTCTTCATCATCTTGGCTTTTTGCCAGCAACAAGAAACCAAAACCGTTGATAATCAATGTGATGTAGGCCATCAGATAAATTCCTAAATTAGCCCAGTTCATCTCATGTCGTACCAACTCACCAATAAATACCCCGTAGTACACCCGCAACAACATCGATGTCGCTGCACATAAATTGACACATCCAATCACCCACACCAAGCCAGAACGTTGAGGGTGTAAGAACAACAACATGGCTATTCCTAGTAATAAACAGCTAATGACTGCTGACAGCCACAACAGACGAACTCCCTGTGTTTCTTCGCCTATCGCAATCGCCAATAAAATCAGCAGCGTGATGCCGCAAAATAGCCACAATCTTTTCAGCCAAGAGGTTTTATTGAGCAAACAACAGTAAGCAGCAAATTCGGTGGCTACACCAGTTATCTGAAATAAATTTCCTACTACTGGTGGAATTTGATTGGGGAAAAAAATCTGAGAAAAATTCAGTAAAAAGCCTGTGCTCAGTAAGATCTTAGCCGTACACCAAATTTTTAATGACTTTTGTGTCGATCTTGATTGTTTTATATACAAAATAACTAAAATAGCAAAAATCAAATTGCCAAGGCCACTGGTAAAGGTTAGAGTAGGCAAGTGTATATTCATATTCTAAAGTGTCACTTTTAAATGGGATTATTCGATAATCATAAAATTGCTTGGGTCGAAGATGAAGAAATCTTAAGAAAAGAGCTGGTTTTTCAACTTCGATACTTAGGATTTGAGACAGAAGAATTCTCAGATGCAACACAATTTTACCGCAGCTTATGCGTACAAAGCTTTACCGCCGTCATTTTAGATATTGGGCTTGTTGGCGAAGATGGCTTATCGATCGCTCGTCATCTAAGACAACATAATAAAAAAATTGGGATTATTTTTATTACAGCACGCGGTTTGCGTGAAAATAAAATGGAAGGGTTTGATTCAGGGGCCGATTACTATTTTGTCAAGCCAGTTGACATCATGGAAGTGTCGCTAGCGATTCGACGTATTATTGAGCGCATGTACGGAGAGTCATCCTTGCCAGAATCAGGCACCGAGGTGTTGGTTTGTGGCCCGTGGATGTTGAATGAAGAAATGTGTCATTTGGCATTCGCACCAAAACAAGACAGCATGGCGCTTTCTCTGGCCGAAATGAACTTTCTGAAAATACTCTTTCTCGCTCAAGGTGAGCTCATAGAGCATAAGGATTTTCTGCTGGAGATGGCGCTTGAGGAAGGCGAGATAGGCAAGCATCGCCTAGAAGTGATTGTTAGCCGGTTACGCAATAAAGTGCGCCGCCAATTTGGTGTTGATCTTCCGATCCAAGTTCGGCGCGGTATGGGATACTACATCCCAAAAGCATGAGCCCATCGCTTATTGCGGCTGGGCTCATTGCCAATCTTCAGTTAGTGCATTGCAATATAGCGATCGGGCCGATGATAAAACCCGATAACTAAGCTAAGAGCTGCCGCACCGATGAGAGAACCGATTAACTCCGGTACATTCACCATAAATAATGATGAGAGCAAGACCAATAAATCAACACCAAATTGAACTTTGCCAGCCCGAATGGCGTAACGTTGTTGTAGGTATAAAGTCAAAATATTGATCCCACCCACACTGGCTTTGTGTCGAAATAACGCAATTAAGCCCATGCCAATTAATAAACCGCCTAATAATCCGGTGTAATACGGGTTGAGTTCACCCTCAAACGGTAAAAAAGTCTGATGTAAACTGGCAAATACAGACACCAAACTGACTGCAACAAAGGTTCGCAGGGTAAATGTCCATCCCATTTGTCGCACTGCAAGCCAATAAAATGGTAAGTTGATTAAGAAAAACCACAAACCAAACGGTTGTCCAAATTGATAATGCAGTAAAAATGCCACGCCTGCCGTACTACCTGTAAGCAAACCTGCTTGGCTAAACATAGCCATACCAAAGCCAATAAAAGAGGTCCCAATTAACATTGCCAGCACA
>NZ_ATVC01000011.1 GCF_000420525.1 Aquaspirillum serpens DSM 68 | reverse complement strand
GCCGCTTTCAATGCCGCTTTCTCAGCTGGGGTTGGGGTATAAACCGTGGTTTTGCCCGATTTCTTCACCGACTCGAGATCACGCAGGTTTTGTTGTTCTGCAATTTGGTTAGCGTATTTCGTTGCATCAACCATTGCACCTTCTAAGGTGGTACGCACATCCGCTGGCAAACCGTCCCAGAATTTCTTATTCACAATCACCGCATAACCCAAATAGCCGTGGCATAACCCAAATAGCCGTGGTTAGACAGGGTCAGGTGTTTTTGCACTTCGTGCATTTTTTGGGTGTAGAAGTTAGAAATTGGGTTTTCGGTGCCATCAACCACGCCAGTTTGCAAGGCTTGGTACACTTCGGAGAATGCCATCACCTGCGGCAAAGCACCCAAGGCGCGCACTTCTTCTTCCAAGACTTTGGAAGATTGAATCCGCATCTTCAGGCCTTTGAAATCAGCAGGGGCTTTCAAAGGTTTGTTGGCGGAGAAGGCTTTGAAACCGTTATCCCAAAACGCCAAACCGGTGATGCCTTTGGTTTGCAATTTACCCAGCAACTGTTTACCGACTGGGCCTTCGGTCACTTTATGCAGGTCTTTGTAATCGTCAAAGATATAAGGCAAATCAAAGACTTCGAATTCTTTCACACCCAATGGGCCGAATTTAGCCAAGCTGGGTGCCAACATTTGCACCGCACCTAATTGCAGGGCTTCCAGTTCTTCTTTGTCCTTATACAACTGGCTGTTTGGGTAGACTTGGACTTTCACTTTACCCTTGGTGCGCTCTTCAGCCAGCTTTTTGAAATGTTCAGCGGCTTTGCCTTTTGGGGTGTCTTGTGCCACCACATGGCTAAATTTGATGACAATTTCAGATGCCATCACCATCGGTGATGCCAACACGCCAACGGCCAAGGCCAGTGCACTTAACTTAAATTTCATCTTGCGTTCTCCTCTGTGAGATTTTGTTGTGCGATGGCTCAACCTTAGCTTGCTCTTGCCATGCTCGCTATTAGGGAATTCCGCATTAGGGAAAACCCTAATTGGGCACTATCGCGATACCGAGAAGCGACAAAATGGGCCATGATAGGCACAGCAATGAAGCACAAGAAGGCAAAACCAGAATGAAAAAGCCGTTAACGGGGCGTTGGTTATGGTGGGGACCAGCCTTCGCCGTGGTGGGGTTGTTGGTGTTATTTAGCTTATTGATTGCATTTAGCTTATTGATTGCACTGATTTATCGCGACACCCAAGACGAACGGCGTGATGGGCTAATTCAAGATATTTTGTGGTTAGAACAAACACTGCGCCTGCATTTTCAAAGCCATCAAGATTGGGCAGCGGCCATCGCACAAGATCTTGCTCGCGACAATATCAATGCCGTGCATTTCAAATCAGCCGCCCGTTTGTTGCTACGGGAAAACCGCGAACTGGTGCAAGTCGATTATCTCGATCCCAAACACCAATTGATTTGGCACGTCAGCCGTGTCAGTGATGAAGTCACCGCCAACGACAGCGCCAGCGAATTTGCCCAACAAGATGCCCTCGACAGTGGCCGTAAAATGCGTGGTGCTGCCTATAGCATTCTTTATTCGCCCATTCATAAACGCCCGTTGGTCGATATGGTGATGCCGATGTATCGCCACGGGGAATATGCTGGCACTGTACGGCTCACTTATGCGCTCAATGGTTTGCTCTACCATCATGTGCCGTGGTGGATTGCACAAAAATATCAAATCAGCATCGTCAATCTCGATGGCGCTGTGTTAGCCAGTAAATTCAATATTGGTGAACGCGCCGCCGCCTTAAGCCATGAAATTGACTTTACCCCCCCGGGGCATGGCCTACGCCTACGCGCCACCGCCTATCGTGTCGGATTGGGATTGAGTTTGCCCTTACTAGGTGGGGGGATGTTGTTATCATTGGTGTTTCTGCTGTTGAGCCTATGGCGCGTGCGGCAACATATCCGCCATCGGCAACAGGTCGAGGCGCATTTACGGGCAGAAATGGAGTTACGCGCTGCCATCGAAGACACCATGCAAAATGGCTTATTAGTCCTAGATGAACAGGGACGAATTGTGCGGGTCAACCGCGCCTTAGGTGATATGCTGGGGTATAGTCAAACCGAGTTGATCGGCGACGCACCGCCTTATCGTTTTGTTCATCCAGAACAATATCCCGCGTGGCACAGCGCGCTGAATGCCATTCAAGCTGGTGAAGTGCCAAAATTTGGTTTTGAATTGCGCTGTCAACATCGGCAAGGCGAGGCACTCGATATTCGTCTGTATGCCGCCCCGCTCCCACCACAAAGCCGTGGCCGAGGGGTGTGGTTGGCGTCGTGTTATGACATCACCGAATTAAAACGTAAACGGGAGGCAATTCAGCTGGCGCATAGTCGGTTAGAAAATACCGCCCGTTTGGTGGCATTGGGCGAAATGGCATCGAGTTTGGCACACGAGCTTAACCAGCCTTTGGCTGCAATCACCACGTATTCCAAAGGTTCGCTGCGGCTATTAGAACAAGAAGCAGGCCATACTAAACTGCGTGAACCGTTGGAAAAAATGGTGGCGCAATCACAACGGGCAGCGGATATGATTCGTGGCATTCGGGGATTTGTGAAAAAACGGGCGCCCCGTTTGCAACTCAGCGAGCCGGCCCGTGTCATTCAATCGGCGTTAACCCTGACCCACTCCTTGCTCACGGAACGAAAAGTGCAAGTTGACACTCGATTGGATGCCGTTCCTGCCTTAGAAATGGATCCGGTGTTAATTGAACAAGTGTTAGTGAATCTATTACGCAATGCCATTGATGCGGTCAGTGCAACAGCACAACAGGAACGGCGGGTGCATGTTGCCAGTTATGTCGAGGCCGACCATTGGCGAGTCGAAGTCGCCGACAATGGCCCAGGTTTGAGCACAGAAGCACGGCAACAGTTGTTTACGCCATTTTTTACCAGTAAAGAAGAAGGCATGGGCATGGGCCTAAATATCTGTCGTTCAATTATTGAACACCATCGCGGCCAATTTGCCTTGTATGACCTTGATTGCCTACCCAACTGTGGTTTAGGCGGGGCTTGTTTTTATTTCACCTTGCCACTACAAGCAAACACCACCGAGCCATGCCAAAGCACAGCAACGGCATGTTAAAATTATTTTTTGCCCACCCCTTTTGGAGTAAAACCTGAATGAGCGCCTCTTTGTTTGCCGCCGTCGAAATGGCCCCTCGCGATCCTATCCTCGGCTTAACCGAAGCGTTTAATGCCGATACCCGCAGCACCAAAGTCAATTTGGGCGTAGGCGTGTATTACGACGACAACGGCAAAATTCCGCTGTTGGCCGCAGTCAAAACCGCCGAAGAAGCGCGTCTGAAAGCCGCCCCACCGCGTGGCTATCAGCCTATCGAAGGCAATGCCGCCTACAACACGGCGGTGCAAAATCTGTTATTTGGTACCGGTTCTGAATTAGCCACCTCTGGCCGTGTGGTGACTGCACAAGCCTTGGGTGGGACAGGTGCCTTGAAAATTGGTGCTGATTTCCTCAAACGCCTGAATGCCGATGCCACCGTGTATATCAGCGATCCTTCTTGGGAAAATCACCGCGCTTTGTTTGAAGCGGCAGGTTTCCCTGTTGATACCTATCCCTACTACGATGCTGAAACTCGTGGTGTGAACTTTGAAGGCATGAAAGCCAAATTGTTGGCGATGGCCCCCGGTTCGGTGGTGATTCTGCATGCTTGCTGCCACAACCCAACTGGCGCCGATTTAAGCGATGCCCAGTGGGATGAAGTGGTTGAGGCTTGCCGTGAGCGTGGTTTGGTGCCGTTCTTGGATATGGCTTATCAAGGTTTTGCGGATGGCATCGATGCAGATGCTGTGGCTGTGCGTGCTTTCTCAGCATCGGGCTTGCAATTCTTTGTCTCTAGCTCGTTCTCGAAGAGCTTCTCTTTATATGGCGAGCGCGTTGGCGCCTTGTCGATCATCACCGCAGACAAAGAAGAAGCCGGCCGCGTGTTGTCGCAGCTGAAACGCGTCATTCGTACCAACTACTCCAACCCACCCATTCACGGTGGTGCAGTGGTGGCTGCGGTGTTGGGTAGCAGCGAACTGCGTCAAATGTGGGAAGATGAATTAGCCGGTATGCGTGATCGTATCCGTGCCATGCGTAGCAGCTTGGTCGAAAAACTGGCAGCTAAGGGCGTGAATCAAGACTTCTCGTTCGTGGTGAAACAACGCGGCATGTTCTCGTACACCGGTTTAACCTCGGCACAAGTCGATGTGTTACGCAATGAATTTGGCATCTATGCCGTCGGCACTGGCCGCATTTGCTTGGCTGCTTTGAATAGCAACAACATCGATGCGGTGGCTGACGCTATCGCCGCTGTCGTGAAATAATTTTTCACTCGCGCAGTCATCACACCGCCGGCATAGTCTGGCGGTGTTTTTTTATGCAAAACAAGGCGACAACGCCGAAAAAATACACTATGTAGAGAAAGGAGCCTTTGTTTAGATTCGCCATTTGCTTTTGAGAGGAGTTGACGCCATGCCTAGTTATTTTTCTCGCCAAGCGTATTTCAACGATACGGTGATGCTCACGCTGACTCATGGCCATGCCAATACGTGGACACTTGATGTCATCCACGCCTTTCAACAGCAGTTAAGCGAGTTACAACACCAGATTAGCGAACCCGATGCACCGTGGCGGGTGTTGATTATTACTGGCGCGGGTGAACGCTATTTCTCGGCGGGTGCCGACCTCGATCAGTTGGCACAACAAAACCAAAGCGAGCGTCAAGCAAGCCATGCCGCTTTTGCTGAGTTATTACAACAACTGTTGCAATTCCCCCTGCCAACGATTGCCGCTATCAATGGCTATGCACTGGGTTGGGGATTAGATTGGGCATTGGCGTGTGATGTCTGTGTTGCAGAAACACCGGCCCGCTTAGGCTATCCCGAAGTCACCCACGGTTTAACGCCCTACTTTGCTTCGGCCTTACTGGCTAGGCGGGTCAGTCCCATTTGGCAACAACGTTTGATGATCAGTGGACAAACAATCAGCAGCCAGATGGCGCAACACATTGGGCTGATTGAAGAGAAAGTGGAGAGCGGGTGCGCCAAAATTGCCGCACTGAGCTTGGCACAAGAATGGCGGCAAGGTGCACCGCATTTACAGCGCCAGCTCAAACAACAATCGCTCAACACCATGCCTGCGTTTCACCTGCTGTTTAATGCGTGGCCTGAATCACCACAAGAGGCAGAACAAGGCCTGCAAGCCTATCAGCAAAGGATGGCACCGTGGTGGCGGGAAACAGACGATTAAAGCCATCACCGCACAAAACAAAAACCCCAGTCAGCAATGACTGGGGTTTGTGTTCTTGGCTCCTCGACCTGGGCTCGAACCAGGGACCTACGGATTAACAGTCCGGCGCTCTACCGACTGAGCTATCGAGGAACAGATGCGTTGCATCGAGGAGGCGAATAATAGAGTAACCCGCCTCCGTTGTCAACAGGGGATCAACAAAAAGTTCATCCCCTTTTTCGCTTAGCCTTGCGTTTCGACTTGCACCAACGGTGTGGCAGTTGTCGCGGCTGCGTTTGGACGCGCCACATCGCGGCGGCGCACCACATTTGCCGGTACAGGCTCAACCATCACCACAGCAGGCGCAACCGAGGTTTCCACTTGCTGCAAGGCAGCAGGCGCACTGGCCGAGGCAGGTGCCGTAAACCACTGTGCTCGAGCTGCACGCCAGCCAGCGGTGGGTGCTGGTGCTGGTGCTGGTGCTGGTGCTGGTGCTGGTGCAACAGGCTCCGGCATTGCCTCAACCGCCGCAACAGCTGCCACAGGTGTATTGACCGCTTCTGGGACCGTCACTGCTGCAACTGTCTCAACCTCCACCACCGGCTGGGGTTCGCTGACCTCGGCAACCACTGATGCCACAGGTTCAATCACCGCAGGTGTCTCCATCACAACCGGCGTGACAACTTCTACCGGAGCCGGTGCGGGAACCGGTGCAGGCAGTGGCTGTTCCACCATTGGGGTAGATTCCACCACCACAGGGGCAGGCGCAACAACAACGGGAGTAGATTCAACTTGCGTTGCCACCGGTGTTGTTTCAATTTGCGCCATCACAGGAGCCGCTACCACAACCGCAGGCGGCGTAGGTTCGACAACCACGGCCGGCGCGGTTTCTACTACCGGCGGCGTTACCACAGGCTCAACCACGGCAACAGGGGCAGGGGCTTCCTCTACTGCTGGGGGTAAATCAGCCGTGGTGCTCATCACCGGTGCCGGTGCTGCAACAACTTCAGCCACAGGGGTAGGGACGGGCACGGGCACGACAACCGGAGCGGGTTCAACCACAGGCGCCACAACGGGTGTTGCGACCACCGGAGCAGGTGCAGGTGCTGCCGGCGCGGCTTCAACCACAGTCGGTGCCACCACTACATTAGTCGGCACAACGGGGGCTGTTGCTACCACCGGCGTTGCCGCAGATTCTTCAGCCGCCACCGTAGTTTGGTTTTGTGCATCGTCACGACGCTCACCACGGCGATTACGACGGCGACGGTTTGGCCGTTCGCGTGTTTCCTCAACCCGTTCTTCATGCTCTGGTGGCAAATCGGCAGTGGTCATGGCCATCATCGGCGCAGGGGCAGGTGTTACCACCGCTTCAGGTGCGGTATTAGCAGCTTGAGCCGCTGGTACAGGGTTAGGCTCACGACGAGGACGACGACGTTCGCGCGGTGCTTCCACCATATCGGCCGCTTCTTGCTCGACTCGTGGCGCGCGACGGTCGGTTTGACGTGGTTCACGCGGCTCTTTGGTCTCTTGCGGCGTACGACTTTCGATAGCAGGAGAAGGTGGCCGACGGCGTGATTCGCGCGTTGGTTCTTCTGCTACTGGCGCAGCGACGGGACGCTCTGGCCGTGGTGGGCGGGCAGCAGGCGCTGGACGACGAGGCTCTCGGCGGGGCGGCGGTTCGCGCTTCACTGGCTCAGCAACCGGCGGTGCAACCACCACCGGCGCCGGCGCGGGGCTACCTTTAAACCACGCCACAATGCGGTCGATCAAACCCATGGGTTGTGGCGCAGGGACGGGAGTCGGTGCAGGGGCAGGCGCAGCAGCAGCCTGATCGCGGCTAGAAATTGGCGCAGGTTGATCGGGAGTAATCCCTTGCACTGCTGCTTGTTGTCGCGCTGGCCGTTCACGCTCTTGGGTATAGCTAGTAGCAAGAGATTCGATTGGCTTGGCGGCACGGCGATAGCTCGGCAGATTGTCTTCCGCCTCGTTCATTTCATCTTGGCGAATGCGCGAGATTTGATAATTCGGTGTTTCCAAATGCATATTCGGAATCAACACCACACTGACGCGCAAGCGTGCTTCAATGCCAAACAATTCCGCCCGTTTTTCATTCAGTAAGAAAGTCGCGACATCCACCGGCACTTGAGCATGCACCGCCAAGCTATGGTCTTTCATCGCTTCTTCTTGAATGATGCGCAGAATGTGTAAGGCAGACGATTCGGTGCCACGAATAAAACCGGTGCCATGACAACGCGGACAAGGCATGTGGCTGGTTTCACCGAGGGAAGGTTGCAGGCGTTGACGCGACAATTCCAGCAGGCCAAAACGGGACAGTTTGCCCATTTGCACCCGCGCCCGATCGGTTTTCAGCGCGTCTTTTAAGCGGTTTTCCACTTCGCGCTGATTTTTTGGGTTGTCCATGTCGATAAAGTCGATCACGATCAAACCACCTAAATCGCGCAAACGTAACTGACGTGCAATCTCTTCCGCCGCTTCCAAATTGGTATTGAGCGCGGTGGTTTCGATGTCGGCGCCTTTGGTTGCCCGTGCCGAGTTGACATCCACCGACACCAAAGCTTCGGTATGGTCAATCACAATCGCCCCGCCAGACGGCAAACCCACTTGGCGCGAATAGGCGGTTTCGATTTGGTGTTCGATTTGGAAACGCGAGAACAACGGCACATCATCATGGTACAAGCGCACCCGTGCCACATTACCCGGCATGACATGGCTCATAAATTGGCGTGCTTGTTCGTACACTTCTTCGGTGTCGATCAAAATTTCGCCAATATCAGGCTGGAAATAATCGCGAATGGCGCGGATGACCAAGCTACCTTCTTGATAAATCAAGAAGGGTGCTGGCTGTGCGCCAGCAGCGCCTTCAATCGCACTCCACAGTTGCAAGAGATAGTTTAAATCCCACTGCAATTCTTCGAGCGAACGACCAATACCGGCGGTGCGGGCAATCAGGCTCATGCCACGCGGCGTGGACAGCTGGCTCATCAACTCGCGCAGTTCGTTGCGCTCTTCGCCTTCAATCCGGCGCGACACACCACCGCCACGCGGATTGTTTGGCATCAACACCAAATAACGACCGGCCAAGCTGATATAGGTGGTCAGGGCCGCGCCTTTGTTGCCACGCTCGTCTTTTTCCACTTGGACGATCAGTTGCATGCCTTCGGATAACACATCCTGAATGCGTGCATCACGACCAGCATCTTGGGTATGGAAATAGGCGCGAGAGATTTCTTTGAACGGTAGAAAACCGTGGCGTTCAGAACCGTAATCGACAAAACACGCTTCTAGCGAAGGCTCGATACGGGTAATGATTGCTTTATAAATGTTGCCTTTTTTTTGTTCTTTGCCGACGGTTTCAATATCTAAATCAACCAGTTTTTGTCCATCGACAATCGCCACTCGCAGTTCTTCTGCTTGAGTAGCATTAAATAACATACGTTTCATCATGTGTTCCTTGCGCGACACACACGCAAGGACGCAGCGAGTATTTGACACGTTCTGTTTCCGTTCAGAACGATAGATCGATCAAAAGATTTTCAGTAACAGACAATAAAGAGCAGGATCGAGGGTAATTTAGCGAGCCGCCAGCCTTGTTCACAGTTTTTTTGGGCTATGGCGCAGGGCTTCAACGCGGGGACTATTCCTATGTTGGGTCAAACTTTGCTGCAATGCCCTTGTCGATTCAAGACAGGGGACGGAAATCTCGTGAGTGCGTGTCGCGTGTAAATGCTTTACCATCGCTGCTTTTCGGTGAGCGAATACAACCGAGAACTGCCTAAACGATCACAATGAAGTTGGCAGGCCAAAGCATCAGGTCGATGAAACCGGAGGGAAAACCACTCTGTCATCGCCGGCTTTGTGTCGAGGTGTCGGCAGTTCTTGCATCATTGTGCATCACCCCAACCGCCAGATCGCGGTTTGCTTTTTTGCCGCGCCAACAGGGCAAAGGCAAGCAAAAGCCAACGAAGTATAAGCAAGATGACCCTCATAAGCAAAGACTCTGTCACATTGTTGACACTTGATGACAACGATGCCGGACAACGCATCGATAACTTTTTACTGCGCCACCTCAAAGGGGTGCCAAAAAGTCATGTCTATCGCATCCTCCGCAGCGGTGAAGTCCGCGTCAATAAAGGCCGAATTGATGCGAGTTATCGTCTCAATGCCGGCGATATTGTCAGAATTCCGCCGGTGCGCGTGGCCGAACGCAGCCAAACTGGCCCTATCGCGCCAGCCCAACAATTTGCCGTGGTTTTTGAAGATGACGCTTTATTGGTCATCAACAAACCAGCCGGCGTCGCCGTGCATGGCGGGTCGGGGGTGTCGTTTGGTGTGATTGAACAATTGCGTTCAGCCCGCCCTGAAAGCCACTTTTTAGAGTTAATCCATCGCCTCGACCGTGAAACTTCGGGTTTGTTGATGATTGCGAAAAAGCGCAGTTGTTTGGTGAAAATGCACGAAGTGATGCGTGGCCCACGCATTGATAAACGCTATTTGGCGTTGGCCTGTGGTCAATGGCCCGCTAAGCTAAAAGATGTGACCTTACCGTTGCATAAGTATTTGCTGCCAGATGGTGAGCGGCGGGTGCAGGTACAGAGTGATGGCAAAGCCGCCCATACCCGTTTTCGGATTGTGCAACCTTATGGTGATTTTACCTTGGTCGAAGCGCAGTTAAAAACTGGCCGTACCCACCAAATTCGGGTTCACATGCAATCCTCTGGCTATCCGATTGCAGGGGATGATAAATATGGCGATTTTTCTCTCAACAAACAGCTCGCCAAACAAGGACTGAAGCGGATGTTCCTTCATGCCGCCCGTCTGCAACTCAAACATCCACTGACTGATGAGCTGTTGGTGCTTGAAGCGCCGCTGCCTGATGATTTAAGCCGTTTCTTAACCGAGTTACAGCCATGATTGCCTCTCAATTTCGCCTTGTAGTGTTCGATTGGGATGGAACCTTGATGGACTCCACCGCCCACATCACCCGTTCGATTCAACTGGCTTGTCAAGATTTAGGCTTGCCCATTCCCTCGCGTGAGCGCGCCAGCCACGTGATTGGGTTGGGATTGGTTGATGCACTACAACATGCTTGCCCCGAACTTAAACCAACACAGTACGCTGAGATGGTCGCAGCGTACCGCCATCATTATTTGGCACGCGATACCGAAGTGGCATTATTTGATGGCGTGGAAGCCGCTTTGGCGCATTACCAACAACAACCAGATATTTTTCTGGCGGTTGCCACAGGGAAAAGCCGGATGGGATTGGATCGCGTGTTAAATAGCACCGGCTTAGACCGCGTGTTTCATGCCACGCGGACAGTGGACGAATGCCAATCTAAACCTCATCCACAGATGTTGTTAGAGTTGATGGCTTATTTCGCGGTTGATGCAACAGAAACGGTGATGATTGGTGATACCACACATGATTTATTGATGGCCCAACACGCGAACACCCACGGTATTGGCATTGCCTCTGGTGCACATCCTGCCGATGCCCTACAACAGACACAGCCACTGGCTTGTTTTTCTTCTTTTGTTGAGTGTGACCAATGGCTACGCCCTCGGCTCAGTGGCTCTGCAGCAGCGACAATCTAAGCGAGGGTGGGCTTGGCGTGCGCTTTGAAGTCGCAGGACAAGCTGCTTTTGCCATTCGCTATCAAGGCCATGTGTATGCCTACTTAAATCAGTGTCGGCATATTCCGGTTGAAATGGATTATCGTGATGGTGATTTTTTTGATTTATCAAAACACTATCTTATCTGTGCGCTACATGGTGCGACTTATCAACCAGACACCGGATTATGTGTGCGAGGGCCATGCCGTGGCAGCCGGTTACACTCGGTCAAGGTTGAAGAACGTGATGGGCAGGTCTATCTGGTACCGCCCGCTTGCAATGGAGAGAATTCGCAATGAATGACCCAAATTGGGAACGCAGTGTATTAGAACGGGTGGCGCTGGCCGCCGTTACCGAACAACGCCGTGCCCGTCGGTGGCAAATTTTCTTTCGTTTTGTGTGGCTGAGTTTGATTGCTTTGCTGGTATTTAGCAGTCTGTTTGGTACCAAACCAGAACACCTTGCCAGCAGCATCAACGGCCACACGGCGCTGATTCGTTTGGAAGGGGCGATTTCCAGCGAAAACCAAACCGCCGACTATCTGATTGAAGGCCTCGACAGCGCCTATCAAGACAGCAACACCAAAGGCATTATCATCCAAGCCAACAGTCCAGGCGGCAGCCCTGTATTGTCAGGCCGCGTCTTTGATGAAATCCGCCGCCAGCGACAAAAACACCCTGAAATTCCAGTGCATGTAGTGGTTGAAGAAGTCTGTGCCTCCGGTTGTTATTACATTGCCAGTGCTGCTGATAAAATTTTTGTGGATAAGGCCAGCATTATCGGTTCGATCGGGGTGTTGTCCGATGGCTTTGGCTTTACTGAAGCGATGGCGAAATTAGGCGTGGAACGTCGCTTGCAAACCGCCGGCAACAACAAAGCCTTGGGTGATCCGTTTTCCCCAAGCAAAGAGAGCGATCAACAATGGCGGCAACAACTGTTAAATGGCATTCACAACCAGTTTATTCAGGCGGTGAAACAAGGTCGCGGCCAGCGTTTACGCAACGATCCTGATTTATTCAGTGGTTTGGTGTGGTTGGGAGAGCAAAGCATTCCGCTGGGATTGGCAGACGGCTATGGCAGTGTACAATCGGTGGCCCGCGATGTGATTAAAGCGGAGGAAGTGGTCGATTTTTCACCTCGTGGTGATTTAGCAGACCGCTTTGCAAAACGCTTTGGTGTCGAATTTAGCAGTGGTGTGCACAGCTATCTAAACCAGCTATTCAGCCCACAATTGCGTTAATCGTTGTTTGAGGAGATCCAACATGGCCCGCCGTCGTCAAAACACGGAAGAACACGAAAACCTAGAACGGTGGATGGTGTCGTATGCCGACTTTGTCACCTTGTTATTTGCGTTCTTTGTGGTGATGTATGCCATCTCCTCGGTCAACGAAGGCAAATATAAAGAATTATCGGCGGCAGTGATTTCAGCGTTTCGTGATGGTTCGATTACCCCGACGGTGCTGCAACAAACCGGACAAGCGGCCAACTCGATGGTGGCGATTGAAGACCCTAAAACCATTGCCGAGCATGTCAAAAGCAATACGGAAATCGAACGCCAAGAGCGCATTGCACGGCTAAACCGTGCGCTGTTAGCCGCCCTCGACCCGTTAGTAAAAACAGGCCAAGTCAAAGTCACTCAAGACAAATTTTCAATCGCGGTAGAAATCAACGACAGTGCGCTGTTTGAATCGGGGCGCGCACTGCCACGCGGCATGTCGGCAGACATTTTAGGGCAAGTCGGGCAAATCCTCGCCAATGACGACCACCCCGTGCGAGTCGAAGGTTTTTCCGACAACATCCCGATCAGCACGGCCTTATATCCGTCGAACTGGGAACTGTCAGCCGCACGCGCCGGCAGTATTGTGCGGCTGTTCCAAGAAAGCGGTGTGCCCCCTGCTCGTTTAGTGGCGATTGGCCGCGCCGAGACACGACCGATTTCGGATAATCAAACGGCAGAAGGCCGCGCTAAAAACCGCCGCGTTGCGATCAGTATTCTGCTCGATCGCCGCAATGACAGCTCGGTGCCGATTGATGCCCTCAGCAGCGTTGACCGCAGTGAATAACCTCTTTTCTTTTTTTTGATTGTATTGCGATGAGCATGCTTTATTCTTTGCTGCGTCCCTTGCTGTTTCGTTTAGATCCTGAGCAAGCGCATGAAGTCAGCCTCAATGGGCTGCGCTTTTGTAATAACTATGGTCTTGACGCCCTGTTTGGTTCACGTCCAGCACCGCTGCCGATTGAAGTAATGGGCATGACTTTCCCTAATCCAGTCGGGATTGGCGCAGGGTTAGATAAAAATGGCGAGTATATTGATGCCTTAGCTGGCTTGGGTTTTGGCTTTATCGAAGTTGGTACAGTGACGCCAAAACCACAGGCAGGGAACGATAAACCACGCCTGTTCCGCTTTCCGGGGGCAGATGCCATCATCAACCGCATGGGGTTTAATAATCACGGTGTGGATGCACTGCTGGAAAACCTGAAAAAGACCCGCTATCGCGGTATTTTGGGAATTAATATCGGTAAAAACGCCACCACGCCGATTGAAGCAGCGGTTGATGATTACCTGATTTGTATGAATAAGGTGTACCCCTACGCCAGTTATATCACCATCAACATTTCTTCACCGAATACCAAAGGTCTGCGCGATCTGCAAAATGAAGCAGCCTTATCGGTGTTGCTGTCTCAGCTCAAAATGCGTCAGTTAGAGTTGGCCGATCAGACGGGCCGTTATGTGCCGTTGGTCGTAAAAATTGCCCCCGATTTGACCACCGAGGCGATTGCAGGGATAGCGAAATTATTTATTGAACATCGGATTGATGGTGTGATTGCCACCAATACCACCTTATCTCGTGATGGTTTAATGCACCTCCCGGGGGCAGAACAACAAGGTGGGATGAGTGGGGCACCGCTGAATAGCAAATCAACACTGGTGATTCGCGAATTGGCATTGCAGCTCGAAGGCGCAGTGCCGATTATCGGTGTCGGCGGGATCACTCGCGGCGGGGATGCGTGGGAAAAAATTGATGCCGGTGCCAGCTTAGTTCAAATCTACAGTGGCTTGATTTTCCGAGGTCCCGTGTTGGTTAACGAATGTGTCGAAGCTGCCCGCCCCTTCTTGGCTGAACTCGAGGCCAAACGACAACAACAACGGGCCCTGTGGCAACACGCCCGCGCCGAGGCAGAAGCAGCACGGCTAGCAGCCGAGGCACAAGCGGCCGCCGAAGCAGAAAAAGCAAAACAACAGACGTCTTCTTAAAACACCCCATCTAGCCGCTGCCAGCGGCCTTGACTGAGACGTTCTAATGGCTGGAAGTTGGTCTTATACGCCATCTTCCGGCATTCCTGCACCCAATACCCAAGATAGAGATAGGGCAAACGCAAGCGGCGGCACAGTTCGATTTGCCACAGTACGTTGTAAGTGCCAAAACTCGCATTCGCTGGTTGAGGATCGAAAAAGGTATATACCGCCGACAGACCATCGTCTAAACGATCAATCAAACTGACCATACGCAAGGTTTGATCTGGCTCACGAAACACTGCCAACCAGCTTTCCATCGTACTTTTCAGAATAAAGTCGCTGTATTGTTGGCGATCGTCTTCCGCCATGCTACCGCCATCATGCCGAGCCTGTTGATAGCGGTTGTAGAGCTGATAATGTTCTTCATCAAAATGCAGATTGTGCAGTTGGGCCTGTAGCGGCTGATGCCGCCGCCACAATTTGCGCTGGGTACGACTGGGTTCAAATTCTGCCACCGGCACCCGCACCGAGATACATTTCACACAGTCATCACAATAGGGCCGGTAAATAAAATAGCCGCTGCGACGAAAACCACTGCGTACCAGTTGGCTATAGGTGTGGACGTCCATGCCATCGCTTGGCACCGCGACTTGTGAACGCGCCATGTGGTCGGCCAAATAGCTGCACGGATAGGGTGCGGTGGAATAAAAATGTAGGCTGGTTAAGCGATCAGGGGCACGATGGGTCATGAGCGAATTCCTTTTCCCACAGGCCAGCAGGCGCTTCCTGTTGTGTGGCAGTCGCAAGATGTTGCAAAAAACTGGCCCGAGGGATTAAACGTCCCCCCATACGGGCTAAATGAGGGGTGTAGATTTGACAATCTATCAACGAAAAACCGGCGTGTTGTAAATGCTCGGCCAGACAAACTAATGCTAGCTTAGATGCGTCTGGTCGCAATGAAAACATCGATTCTCCGTAAAACATGCGCCCAATCGCCACCCCATACAAACCGCCGACACGCTCGCCATCCATCCATGTTTCCACCGAATGGGCATACCCAAGGCGATGCAACTCGGTGTAAGTCGCGATCATCTGCGGGGTAATCCAAGTGCCATCTTGCCCTGGGCGCGGCATTGCGGCACAAGCGCGCATCACCGCCGGAAAGTCGGTATCAAACGTCACCCGCCACGGCCGGTTACGGCGTACTTTAACCAAGGCACGGGATAGATGCAGTTCGTCGGTATACAACACCATTCTTGGATCGGGAGACCACCAAAGAATCGGCTCACCGGCAGAATACCAAGGAAAAATCCCTTGCTGATAAGCGCGCAGTAAAGTCGTAGGCGACAGCGCCCCTCCGGCCGCCAACAAGCCATTTGGCTGTGTTAAAGCCCGCTCGGGCGAAGGGAAAGGCGCCTCAGGCGACAAAAACGGAATCATGTCGCGTTGTTTTGCAAGTGCTCACAGTTGGTCTTGGTACATTCTGCGTACAGATACATCGCGTGCTCTTGAATGCGAAAACCATGCTTAGCCGCGACTTTGTCTTGCAAAGCTTCAATTTCTGCATCAAAGAACTCCACCACACGCCCACATTGCACACAAACCAGATGATCGTGGTGATGGCCTTGATTGAGCTCATATACCGCTTTGCCGGTTTCAAAATGATGTCGAGTTAAGATGCCAGCTTGTTCAAACTGGGTCAGCACTCGATACACCGTCGCTAAACCAACGTCGATATTTTCTAGCAGCAACTGACGATAGACATCTTCTGCCGACATATGACGCAGTTCAGAGGTTTCAAAAAGGTTTAAAATCTTAAGCCGAGGGCCAGTTGCTTTTAAACCAATGTCTTTAAGATGATGAGCTGGGTTCATAACGAGTGTGTCGCAAAGTCAAATCATTCGGTTATGATACAGCCCTTCACCGCCAGTTGCCTAATCACAGGCAGGCGCCCATGCTGTTGCACAGGACTGTCATGCGAATTTTACTTTCTGTTTGCCTTGCCGCTGTACTTGGCGGCTGCAGTATCTCTCAGCTACCTAATTGGTTATCGCCACACGCGATTGATATCCAACAGGGTAATGCCATCACGCAAGACCAAGTTGATAAACTGCGTCCCGGTATGACGCGGCAACAGGTACAAGCGATTGTCGGCACGCCGTTGTTAAAAGATATGTTCCATGCCAATCGTTGGGACTACACCTATCAGCACTATCATAAGCATCAGTTGATTGGCAATGCCCATCTGACTTTGTACTTCAAAGGCGATGTTTTAGAACGGATTGAAGGTCAAGCTTTGCCAGACAACAAAAAGCGTGAAGACACCAACACGCCCCAATCCTGATCTTAATTTTTCTTTTTGAGCTGTGAGAAAATTGTTTATGCAACGTCGTATTGTGATTGCAGGTAGCAGTGGCCGCATGGGACGGACCCTGATTGAAGCGGTATTTAGCCATCCCGAAGCGGTCTTACATGGCGCGTTAGAGCGCAGTGGCAGTGAATTTATTGGTCACGATGCCGGGATGTTGGTCGGTCAACCTTGCGGTGTATTGATTTCTGATGATATTGACGCGGTATTGGCTGGGGCAGATGTCCTGATCGACTTCACTCGTCCCGAAGCCAGTTTGAGCTATCTGGCAGCGTGCCAGCGCCATCAGGTACAGCTGATTTTAGGAACCACTGGGTTTGATGATGCCGGTAAAACGGCGATCCGTGCCGCTGCCGAACAGATTGGCATTGTGTTTGCGCCAAACTTCTCGGTTGGGGTCAATCTGACTTTCAAACTGTTGGAAATGGCGGCCAAGGTATTAAACGAGGGCTACGATATTGAAATCATCGAAGCCCATCACCGCCACAAAGTCGATGCCCCATCTGGCACCGCCCTGCGGATGGGCGAGGTGATTGCTGATACTTTAGGCCGTGATTTGAAAGCATGTGCAGTGTATGGCCGTGAGGGTGTCACTGGTGAACGTGATCCCAATACCATCGGCTTTGCCACCGTGCGCGCTGGCGATGTGGTCGGTGACCACACCGCGTTGTTTGCCACCGTCGGCGAACGGGTGGAAATCACCCACAAAGCATCAAGCCGCATGACCTTTGCCAGTGGCGCTGTCCGCGCCGCACAATGGCTAGCAGATAAGCCGCACGGTTTATTTGATATGCAGGATGTGTTGGGTTTGCGCTGATTGTTCTCTTTGTCTCGCAGTAGGCGCTTTGCCCTTGGCTTGTTGTTATTCTTGCTAATCAACAGTGCCTATTTGCTGCTCATTGATACCGCTTCCCTGCCACGCCATGCTGTCAGCGACATTGTGTGGCAACTACGGCTGCCGCGTTTGCTGACAGCCATCAGTGTCGGGGCGATCTTGGCGGTATGTGGTACTGCCATGCAAGCCCAATTTCGCAACCCATTAGCCGATCCAGGGTTGGTCGGTGTCGCAGGCGGGGCGGGGTTGGGCGCGGCGTTGGCGATTGCCCTGCATAGTCCAGCGGCGGTGGTCGCTATTGCAGCTTTTGCCGGTGCGCTAGGGGCTAATGTGCTGGCACAATTTCTCAACCAACAACAGCAACCGCAGTATCTCCTGTTAGCCGGTGTTGCCATTAATGCCTTGAGTGGGGCAATTTTAGCGGTGCTGTTTAGTCTGGTACCCGATCCGATTTTACGCAGTATCCAATTCTGGTTGTTAGGCAGTTTTGCCTATACCTCATTACCACAAGCGGTGGCGCTATGCAGCCTCAGCTTGGTGGTGGGTGGCTATTTCTTACGCTGCGCCACCGCACTGAATGTGCTGCTGCTGGGCGCAGCACAGGCCTACGCACTCGGTTTGGATGTCAAACGAGAACAGCAGCGACTTAATTTGGTGGTGGCCTGTGGCGTGGGTGGTGCAGTGGCGATGACAGGCATGGTCGGTTTTATCGGGCTGATGGTGCCACACATCCTACGCCGCTGTGGTATCGGACATCACCGCCAGTTAATTCCACTGGCGGCGCTTGCCGGCGCCGGTCTTGCTCTAGCTGCCGATAGTGTGGCGCAGTACAGCGCCCCACCGCTGGATTTACCGGTTGGCGCAATGACCAGCCTCGCCGGTGCGCCGTTCTTTCTCTACCTACTGCGCCAGCAACAACGACCATGCTAAGTTGTCATGCCTTAAGTCTCGATCACCGGTTACATGATATCAATGGCACATGGCCGACCGGCCAAGTGACCGCCATTTTGGGGCGCAATGGCGCTGGTAAATCGAGTTTGTTACATCTGCTTGCTGGGTTGTTAACCCCCACTCGCGGCAGCGTTACCTTGCATCAGCGACCACTACACGATTATCCCTCGGCCACACTGGCACGACACCGCGCACTGATGTTGCAAGATTCGACCCCCATTCTTGGATTAACAGTGGCAGAAGTATTAGAAACCGCCACCTTTGCCACGCGCCGCCCACCTGCGCCGCAACAAATTGACCGCTTACTCACCGAGTTAGATCTCACCCCGCTCCGACAACGTTTACATCAACATCTGTCAGGGGGTGAGCGCGCCAAGGTGGCATTTGCACATGCGGTGTTACAGCTGCGCTGTTCGGATGTTACGCCGCGCTATTTGTTGTTAGATGAACCCTGCGCCGCCCTCGATCTAGCCGCCCAACAACAGCTATTGCAGTATTGTCAGCAACTGGCACAACAAGAACAGATTGGGGTGGTGATGGTGCTGCACGATCTCAACCAAGCCATGCGGCATGCTGATGTAGTATGGCTATTGCAAAACGGTCGCTTAGTCGATACAGGCCCACCGCAAACCTGTTTAACCGCCGCACAAATTCATGCCATTTGGCAACAAGAAGTTGTCCTGCTGCCCCATCCCCACCCACCACACCGGCCAATTATCGTGCCCACACAGACGCTTTCAGCCTAAAAAAGGCGCTGTGCTAAAATGGCTGCCGTATCGTATTCCTAATCATTTGAGGACAACATGGCAGGTCATTCTAAGTGGGCCAATATCCAACACCGCAAAGGCCGTCAGGATGCAAAACGCGGACAAATTTTCACCCGTTTGATTAAAGAGATTACCGTTGCCGCCAAAATGGGCGGCGGTGATGCGGCAATCAACCCTCGCTTGCGTTTGGCTGTCGATAAAGCACTCGATGCCAATATGCCAAAAGATAATATTCAACGGGCAATTGATCGTGGCACCGGCAATTTAGAAGGGGTGAACTACGAAGAAATGCGCTACGAGGGATATGGCATTGGCGGTGCGGCGGTGATGGTAGATTGTCTGACCGATAACAAAACCCGTACCGTAGCCGATGTGCGTCATGCGTTTAGCAAACATGGTGGCAACCTCGGCACCGATGGCTGTGTAGCCTTCCAATTTACCCATTGTGGTTACCTCATCTTTGCCCCTGGTATCAATGAAGACGCGCTGATGGAAGCGGCGTTAGAGGCCGGTGCGGATGATGTGATTAACCATGAAGATGGTTCGTTAGAGGTCATCACTCCACCCTATGACTTTGTCAACATTCGTGAGACATTAGAAAAGGCTGGCTTTAAAGCCGAGATGGGCGAAGTCACCATGCGGGCTCAGAATGACACAGAGCTAGAAGGCGATGATGCTGTCAAAATGCAGAAACTTTTAGACGCCTTAGAAAGTCTGGACGATGTGCAAGAGGTCTATACCTCTGCCGTGTTTGACCAAGCCTAATTGTCGATTGAATTAAACAAGAAAGAAATGCCATGTCTATCGCCCATCCTGCCTCGGTTTATCTTCATCGCCGACAACATCTCTTGCAGCAGGTGGGCGATAGTGTGGTGGTCTTAGCCACCGCACCAGAGCGCCAGCGCAATGCCGATGCCCACTACCCCTATCGCTTTGATAGCAACTTTTACTATCTGACGGGTTTTACCGAACCCGAGGCGGTGGTGGTATTAGATGGCCGGACAGGTAAAAGTATTTTGTTTTGCCGCAGTAAACACGAAGAACGCGAGATTTGGGACGGTTTCCGCTATGGCCCTGCGGCAGCGGCTGAGGAATTTTCGTTTGATGAAGCGCATCCGATCGAGGAATTAGCCAACCAGATGCCAACCTATCTGGCAGACCGACCAGCGATTTACTACCCATTGGGCCAATGTGCCAATTTTGATAAGCAAGTGTTCGATTGGCTAGACCAAGTTCGTAGCAAAGCGCGTTTAGGCATTCAGGCTCCATCGCAGTTGCATGATTTGCAACCTTTGCTGGCAGAAATGCGTTTGTTCAAGGATGAACACGAGCGCACCTTACTGCGCCAAGCTGCCCGTATTTCCGCCCAAGCCCACCGCCTTGCCATGCAAGCCAGCCGCCCAGGGCGCTATGAATATGAAATTGAAGCAGTGTTGCTGCATCATTTCGTGGCCAGTGGCGCACGTTCACCAGCCTATGAATCCATCGTTGCCAGCGGTAAAAATGCCTGTGTCTTGCACTATGTCAGCAATCGCGATCGCCTGCGTGATGGTGAGTTGTTGCTGATTGATGCGGGGTGTGAATACCACGGTTACGCCGGCGATATTACGCGCACCTTCCCAATCAATGGCCGTTTCACTGCCGCGCAACGAGCGGTGTACGACATTGTGTTGGCTAGTCAGCAAGCAGCGATTGCCGCGTGTCAGGTTGGAGCAAGTTGGGATACCCCAGCCAATGCCGCCCTCACCATTTTGGTACAGGGCCTGATCGATTTAGGCTTATTACAAGGCAGCGTTGACAGCAATATCGAAAACGAAAGCTACAAACGTTTTTATATGCACCGCATCGGCCATTGGCTGGGCTTGGATGTCCACGATGTTGGAGCGTATAAGCAACAAGGGGTATGGCGACCGCTACAAGCAGGGATGGTAACCACCATCGAACCAGGCTTATATATCCGAGCTGGCGACGGTGTACCTGCTGAATTCGCCAATATTGGCATCCGTATTGAAGACGATGTGTTAATCACCGAACAGGGACATGAAGTGCTGACGGCCGAAGTTCCGACTGATCCGGTGGCGATTGAGACATTGATGGCAACCACGAAGGGATAACCCATCATGCAAACGATAAGTCATGACTTTGATGCCATCATTATCGGGGCTGGCCCAGTGGGTACCGTCCTTGCGCTACAGTTGGCAAAGCAAGGGCGACGGGTGGCGGTTGTTGAAGCCCGTGCCAGCCGTCCCAATACCGACAGCGCGGCACAAGACCCGCGTATTTTGGCACTTTCGCGCTTGAGCGTGGACTTGTTACAACAAGCCGGCATCACCCTCCCCCCCGACCAACTGACGGCAATTCAACAAGTCCACGTCAGCCAAGCAGGGGCCTTTGGCCGTACTTTACTCAGTGGGGCCGATATTGGTGTCAGCGACTTGGGTTATACCATCGCCTATCACGATCTCGACCAAGCGGTGGGACAGGCACTCAACCAAGCGCCCATCCACTTGTTTCAAGGTTGGCGTGGGGAAAAAATTGGTAATCTCGCCACCTATACCAGCTTAACCATTCAACACCCCGAACACGGTCAACAACTGTTGACCAGCAAACTACTGATTGCCGCCGAGGGCGGCAGTGTTTTACAGCAACTCCCCAGTCTGCACCATCATGTGCACGACTATGAACAATCGGCTCTATTGTGCCGTTTAGCCCTCGCCGAGGGTTATCAACACCAACATATCGCTTATGAACGCTTTGCCGAAGGTGGGCCCTTTGCTTTACTGCCAGTTGGGCAAGACATGATGTTAGTGTGGACACGCCGCCATGCTGCAGCCGAAGCCTTGCTCAATAGCTCGCCAGCTGAATTTCTTGATGCGTTGCATCAAATTTGCGGTCATAAACTGTGTTTTGCCGCCTGTGTCAGCCCACCACAGGCCATTCCCCTGCGCTTAAAATTAGCGAACAAACTGCATGCCGGACGGGTGGTATTGGTGGGAAATGCAGCGCAAACCCTACACCCAGTGGCAGCACAAGGGTTAAACCTTGGCTTGCGTGATGCGGATACCTTATTGCCATTATTAGCCAATGTCCGCGACATCGGCGCACCGGCATTGCTACACCGCTACCAACGCCAACGTCAACGCGACCGTCTGACCATTACCGCTTTTACCCACAGTCTGATTGGTCTATTCGATCATCACGACCCTATCAGCCGTTTGGGACGCGGCATTGCGCTGTCGGCTTTGGACATGCTGACCCCACTACGGCAGCGATTTACGCATAAATTAGTCTTTGGCTTGGAGCGTTAAGCAATGAATACAGCCCATTATGATGTGGTAATTCTGGGTGGCGGCTTAGTCGGTGCTAGCTTAGCATTAGCGTTGTCCCGCAAAGGATTACACATTGCGGTGATTGAGCCGCATCCTCCCAGCGAACGGCAAACCACACTGGATGATGACAACGAGTGGGATGCACGAATTTATGCCATCAGTCCAGCCAATCGCCAATGGTTAGAACAATTGGGCGCGTGGCCACAGGAACACCGAATTGGTAATGTCCACGCCATGCAGGTAAAGGGCGATCACGGTGGCGAAATTATGTTCGATGCCCACGACGCTAAACAAAAACGGCTGGCATCGATTGTCGAAAACCGTTGGCTGTTGCATAGCATTTGGCAGCAGTTGTTGGTGTCCGAAGTCTCGCTTTATACCCCCGCCCAAGTCAGTGCTTTGGTTCGTGAACCAGATCGAGTGCTGCTCACCCTACAGGATGGCAGCCAGCTCGAAGCGGCTTTGCTGGTTGGATGTGATGGTGCCAATTCATGGGTGCGTGAACAAATTGGCATCAAGGCAAAAATCAAACCCTATGGTCAATCGGGCGTAGTGGCAAATTTCCATTGCCAATACTTACACGGGGACATTGCCCGTCAATGGTTTGTCGGTGACAGTATTTTGGCGTGGCTGCCGTTGCCACAACAGCGCATTTCGATTGTCTGGTCTCATCCCAACCCCGATACCTTACTGTCATTATCCGCCGAAGTATTAGCCGAAAAAGTTGCCGCTGCAGGCCAACATGCCCTCGGGCATTTCACCACCCTCACCCCCGCGCAAGCCTTCCCACTGCGGTTAATTCAACCCGAACACATGATTAGCCAACGGGTGGTACTCGCTGGCGATGCCGCCCACACGGTGCATCCTCTCGCCGGACAAGGTGTCAACCTAGGGTTTGGTGATGCCCGCGAATTAGAACGCTTATTGGGCAATGCCAAGGGCAGCGATGTAGGCGAATGGCTATTATTGCGGCGCTATGAACGTGCCCGCCGTGAAGCCGTGCTGGCAATGCAACTCGGATGTGATGCACTGCATCAGTTGTTCCATACCCAACTACCGTTATCGCGTTGGGTACGCAACACCGGACTCAACCTCACCAACCATATTGGCCCAGTCAAACGCCAGTTGGCACGTTACGCCATCGGCTTTTAAGGAGTGTATTTTGTTTGCTATTCCCCGCCGCTTTTTGCGCACCACTACGTTACTGACCCTGAGCGCAACCCTGCTCGCCTGCCAAGCGCAAGCCGCCGATGAAAGCCAAACGGTCAAAAAATTGTTTAGCCAAAAGTTTCCACAACGTGAAGTGGTGCAGGTACAAGCCAGCCCAGTCAGTGGGGTGTATGAAGTGGTGTTAGCTGGACGGCAGGTCGTCTATACCGATGCCAAAGTTGCGCACATGTTTGTTGGTGAGTTAATCGATATTGAAGGCCGAGTGAGCCTCACCGAGGAACGGGTGGCAGAACTGTCCCGTGTCGATTGGAAAACCTTACCCCTCCAGCACGCCATTCAAGATAAACGTGGTAACGGTCAGCGGAAAATCGCGGTGTTTTCTGATCCAGATTGCCCGTTTTGCAAGAAGTTAGAAAAAGAAGGCCTCGCCAAGCTCGATAATGTCACGATTTACACCTTTCTCTATCCATTAGAGCAATTACATCCGGATGCAATGCGTAAATCGGCACAGATTTGGTGTTCAAAAGATAAGCTACAGGCGTGGGCACAAACCATGCGCAATAACCAAGCCACCAGTGGCAGCGGCGATTGCAAAACACCCTTGGCCGAGATTCAAGCCTTAGGCCAGAAATTGGGCATTCAGGGCACACCGGCGTTGATTTTTGAAAGCGGTAAGTTGGTTGCTGGCGCAATTCCAGCGGAAGATATTGAAAAACTGTTGAACCAGAAAAAATAATCAAACGACTGTTTGACAGCATCGATAACCACTGGCACAATCAGCCCATCTCCTGATTTCCACCAAGGGAAAGATACGATGTCTGATTTGGCCTCTTTGTTTGCCCAAGCTCAAGCCGATGTGAAAACACTGGCAGAAAAGCCAGACCCACAAACCCTGTTGCAGCTGTATGCCTTGTTTAAACAAGCTAGCAGTGGTGATGTCAGTGGCGAACGCCCAGGGATGATGGATTTCATCAATCGCAGTAAGTACGATGCTTGGGAAAAGTTAAAAGGCCAATCTTCAGATAGCGCAATGCAAGCGTATATTGACTTGGTCAATCGGTTGTTAGGTAAGTGATTTCTGCTTCTCTCTCTTCACCCGCACAATGTGCGGGTTTTTTTATAGTTTTTAATGCAGATTTATTTACATACATTTCAATCAAAGAAAATCTAATTTTTTATATTTACCTCTATCTAGAAAATCAATCTTTCCTGCATCTCTAAGAATTTGTAATTGCTGTCTAATTTTTGGCTTGATATTCTTATTTTTTGGAAAAAGGATTTTCAGTTTTTCTTCATATTTATAAATATCAGACAATGAAAAATTAACCGCAAGCTCTCTGATAATATTTATTATTTCATTACCCCAATCTTTCTTGCTGATATTTTTAGATTTTTCTATAGCAAAGAGTATATTTTGAATTGAAACAAACTGTGATTCTTCATAAATTGTAATCATGGCCTCCAGCGGGATATGGTCAATTAGTAAATTGTACCCTGTCCAACCAGCCCTACGCGCATCAACAGAAAGAGGCTTCCTTTTTTCAACAACATCTTCTGTAATAAATTCCTTTGCAATATAAATAACTCTGTTAACAAAAAAATGATCAGCAACAATACTATATTCTAATATCAAAAAATTTGGGCAATTGTTATTTTTTATTGCGTTAACAAAGGAATAATATTCCGAACCAAGCAGCTTCCTTGTTATTTTTTTAGAAGTTGATTTGAGCTGGTAAGTTTCATCACAACAAGCGCACCTAAAATCAAATACTTTTGTATTCGCCTTTTCTGCCATAAAAGCCACACTACACTTTGGACAAAAAAGATTTGCTAATGCCCAATTTTCAGTTTCGACTCTAGCTAGCTGAGATTTGTTTTTATAAATCATTTTTACAATCCACCAAACAATATGTAATTCTTAATACAGAAAAGTGAGCAAGTATGGTTCATTTTTTATTCTAAACAAGGGTAATTTTTCCAATAATTTTTTCCTCTAGTTGCTTAGCAATACCTAATGCTAAATGGACTTTATCAGTAGCTTCAGATAATTCTGTTGGTGTACGTTGAACTCTAGCAAGATCAGCAACCTCAAAGCAAAGATCAAAGAATGTTTGAAATTGCTTTGCAATTTCTGAAGAGAAATAAAACTCTGCTTCTTTTGCTGGGTAATAAAATTTAGACACCTCTGACATTTCAGCAGATATACTTTTCATAATCATATGCATTCTCAACTCAAGGAACGCATCATATATTTTTTTCTGGTACACATGAAGATTAATATCATTTGCTTTTTTAGCTGCATTGCTAGTTATTTTAGCAAAGACAGCAGATGCTATTGATACTAAAAAGGATGCTACTGATACAAAAGGAGCAATACATTCTATTATTTTTGAAATTTCCGAAGACTCCATGAAAAACAATCTCCTTCTTATCTTATATCTAAAAGTTAGAAAACATGCTATGGATTATACTGCTAATTTTTTCAAAAAATTGAACTAACAAACAATATCATACCCACATTGGGTTACTTGTAACCATACCTACCTACCGATTTACTATGCACATAAAAAAACAGCCTCTATCACTAGAGGCTGTTCAAGTAGAGCCACACCCAATTTGACTGCACTACACAGATCACACCTTAGAAAGCAAAGTGATCTTCTTCCAAATCCATCAACGGCTTAGCGCCTGCTTTCAACGTCACAATCAAGCTATGAATCTCAGGGAACAGCTTGCTGAAATAGAACTGCGCTGTTTTCACCTTCGCCTCATAGAAGCCCGTCTCAGCACTACCAGCGTCCAACTTTTCAAGCGCGACTTTTGCCATCCACGCCCAGAAATAACCATACGTCAGATGACCCACCAAGCGCAGATAATCCGTTGCCGCCGCGCCAGCTTCATCTTTATTCATCATCGCACCCATGCCAATTTGCATGGTGATTTCGGCCATTTGCTTGTTCAAACCGTTTAAAGGTTCGAGGAATGGTGTCAAACGGCTGTCGGCGCTGTTTGCTTCGCAGAATTTGTGGATGCGCTTAGTAAACTTACGCAGCTTCTGTCCCTGATCCATCAACACCTTACGGCCTAACAGGTCAATCGCTTGAATTCCGTTGGTGCCTTCATAAATTTGCGAGATACGGCAATCGCGCACCAACTGCTCCATCCCCCATTCGCGGATAAAGCCATGACCGCCAAACACTTGCATCCCTAAATTGGTTGCCAGATAACCATTGTCGGTCATAAAGGCTTTTGCCACTGGGGTTAACAAGGCCACCAAATCTGCCGCTTCTTGGCGGGCTTCGGCATCAGGCGATTTTTCTTCAATGTCCAACTGCAAGGCCAAGAAAGCAGTAAAAGCACGACCGGCTTCGGTATAGGCCTTTTGGGTCAACAACATACGACGGACATCAGGATGCACGATGATTGGATCAGCAGCTTTTTCTGGTGCTTTTGGCCCATTCAATGCACGCATTTGCAAACGCTCTTTAGCGTATGCCAACGCACCTTGGAACGCTGCCTCACCCAAACCTAAGCCTTGCATACCACACCCTAAACGCGCAGCGTTCATCATGGTGAACATACATGCCAAGCCTTTATTGACCTCACCAATCAGATAGCCTTTTGCACCATCTAAGTTAATCACTGCAGTAGCATTGGCTTTAATGCCCATTTTATGTTCCAGCGCGCCACAGCTCACTGGATTACGCTCGCCTAACGAGCCATCTTCGTTAATCAGGAATTTCGGCACGATAAACAGCGAAATCCCTTTCACATCTTTCGGGGAGTCAGGCAAACGTGCCAACACCAAGTGAATGATGTTGTCGGACAAGTCGTGTTCACCTACCTGCCGAGATAAAAATTTTGGTACCAGTAATCAGATAACTGCCATCCCCAGCCGGTTCAGCGCGGGTTTTTAATAAACCCAAGTCAGTACCGCAATGTGGCTCAGTTAAACACATGGTGCCAGTCCATTCACCGGACACCAATTTAGGCAAGTAAGTCGCTTTTTGTTCTGGGGTGCCGTGAGCATGGATGGCAGAGTAAGCACCATGACTCAAACCTGGGTACATCGACCATGCAACGTTAGCAGAACACTGCATTTCCATGATCGGGAAACCGAGGGTTTTTGGCATCCCTTGACCACCATATTCGGGATCACAATCCAAGCCAGTAAAGCCCAATTCGCAGAATTGTTGGTAAGCCTCTTTAAAACCAGCAGGCGTAGTCACCGATTTGGTAGCAGGGTCATAAGCACAACCAGCCTCGTCGGCAGCACGGTTAATAGGTGCTAATTCATTTTCACAAAACTTGGCACCGGCCTCGAGATAAGACGCAAATACATCGGCAGTGGCTTCTTCATAGCCAGGCAAGGTTGGAATGATATTTTGGACTTCAATCAACTCGTTGAGCACAAAGTCGAAATCGCGTAGAGGGGCTTTGTAAGCAGGCATGATGTTTCTCCGATCCGTGGGTCAGGACTGTGTCGTCCTGTTAGCAGTTAAGCAACGGGGTGAAGCGTATCGCCCTTTTTTGTAGAACGCAACGATTTTTCAAACGATTGTTTGGAACAGTTGTTTGTTGCATGGCAACAACGCAACGAAAAAGTGGCTTGAACAACATCGAAAAATCTGTCTTACGACACCACTTCAAGGCTACGACGCACCAATAGGAAAACAGTTCATGTCCCGCAAATGGTTAAAAGCCAATCTTCCTAGTGCAGAACATATTTCACAAAATCGCTATTTACGCTGGATGCAACCTTGGTTAGCAGGCCATTATCTTTGGACGCTACACCGGCGCAATATGGCGCGGGCGGTAGCAATTGGCTTGTTTGCTGGCCTGATGCCCGGGCCAACACAGATGTTAACCGGCGGGGTTATGGCCTTGTTATTACGGGCAAATTTACCCCTCACTTTATTTGTTACGCTCTATACCAACCCACTCACTATCGTACCTCTATATTTATTAGCCTATCGCTATGGCGCATGGTTGTTAGGCACTGACACACAAGCCAATATCAGTATGGCACCCGATTTTTCACTCGCCACGTTTGGCAGTTGGCTAGCACAAATGGTAGATTGGGCGGTTTCTTTAGGCCCTGCTTTATTGGTAGGTTTGCCGGCCTTGGGTTTGTCATTTGCCGTTGTCGGTTATCTATTGGTCATCATCGCGTGGCGGGGATTTATCGTGTATTTATGGCATCGTCGAAAGGTGCAACGTGCAGCTCGCTGAACAAACGCTGGCTTCCTCCATCCTTGCCCAAGGGCATTTTCTGACCCTTAAACGCGACACGGTGGTACTTCCTAATGGTCAACAGGCGGAACGTGAATACCTTGAACACCCAGGTGCAGTGGCTGTATTTGCCTTTACTGCGCCGGACACGGTGTTATTGGTCGAACAATTTCGTTATCCCCTCCATCGGACTTTTCTCGAAGTACCGGCTGGAAAAATTGATGCTGGGGAAACACCACTCGCCACAGCACAACGCGAGTTGCAAGAAGAAACCGGCTATCAAGCAGCAAATTGGTATGCCCTTGGTGAGGCACATCCGTGCATTGGTTATTCCAATGAACGAATTATGTATTTCGTGGCAGAAGATCTAACGTGGGTTGGGCAAAATTTGGATGAGGGGGAGTTTTTGAACGTCAAACCCTACTCGATCAACACCCTACAACAACTCGCCTTGCAAGCAAAAATCAGTGATAGCAAAACCATCACTGGCCTATTTTGGTTAAATGCGTTTTTATCTGGAGCATTAGCACGTGAGCGCCTTTGAACGCCATCGCGATCGCCGAGGGGAACTTCGTGTCCCTGCCCATTGTCCAGCACAAGTGCGAGTGTTGTTGACTCAAGAGACTTTTGAAGCGCGCTGCTTTAATGTCAGTGCAGGAGGAATGGCGCTGTTTTGCACTTACGTCCCTCGCTTTGAAGAACAACTCGAGGTGGTAGTGATTCCTCCCTCAATCGGTGGCCGTAACACAGAACCACTGCGCGCCCGCGTTGAAGTCAAACGCTGTGAACGGCTTGAACGTGGTGATCTTTATGAAATCGGTGTCAGTATCGTCGAAGTTTTGCCGTATTACTGAACACTCATCCACCGCTTTTCGACCTGTTTCCCCTCATATCCGCTGTTTTTTGCCCTTAAAAATCTAAAAGCATACAATTTATTCATTTTTTAGCCTATCGGCGAAATTTATTGTGCTATACCAAAAGTGCGGCCCGTTGACATCACACCGCCCATTGGCCTTACGAAGGAGCACCATGATGAATGCCGATATCTTTAGTCGTTTCTCTGCCCGATACGATAAGTCGCGTGAAGAAGAGTTCTCCTTGCAGGAGTATCTGGAGATTTGCAAAAACGATCCCAGCGCGTACGCCACTGCAGCAGAACGGATGTTGACTGCCATTGGGCAACCAGAGCTGCTCGACACACGCAATGACCCACGCCTGTCACGCATCTTTGCCAACAAAGTCATCAAACTCTATCCCGCTTTCCGCGAGTTCTATGGCATGGAAGAAGCTATCGAACAAGTGGTGGCCTATTTCCGGCATGCCGCCCAAGGATTGGAAGAGAAAAAGCAAATTCTTTATCTGCTTGGGCCAGTTGGTGGCGGTAAATCCTCGATTGCAGAAAAACTCAAAGAGTTAGTTCAACACGTTCCCTTCTATTGTCTGAAAGGGAGTCCAGTTAATGAATCGCCACTGGGACTATTTAACGACCAAGAAGACGGGGCGTTATTGGAAGAGGAATACGGCATTCCGCGTCGTTACCTACGCACCATTCCCAGCCCTTGGGCGGTGAAACGTTTGCACGAATTCAACGGTGACATCAATCAATTCCGTGTAGTGAAACGTTATCCCTCGGTTTTGAAACAATTGGCCGTTGCCAAAACAGAACCCGGTGATGAAAACAACCAAGATATTTCGTCTTTGGTTGGTAAGGTTGATATCCGTAAGCTGGAAAAATACGCACAAGACGACCCCGATGCCTATAGCTATTCGGGTGGGCTGTGCTTGGCGAACCAAGGGCTGCTCGAATTTGTTGAAATGTTCAAAGCACCGATTAAGGTGTTACATCCACTGTTAACCGCAACACAAGAAGGCAATTTCAAAGGCACTGAAGGCTTTGGCGCTATTCCATTTGATGGAATTGTTCTAGCGCACTCAAATGAATCGGAGTGGAAGCAATTCCGTAACAATAAAAATAACGAGGCTTTTTTAGATCGTATCTATATTGTCAAAGTGCCTTATTGCCTACGGGTCAGTGATGAAATCAAGATTTACGAAAAATTGATTCGGCACTCCTCACTTACCCAAGCCCCATGTGCCCCTGGCACTTTAAAAATGATGGCACAATTTGCCATTCTGTCGCGCCTTAAAGAGCCAGAAAACTCAAACTTATTTAGCAAAATGCTGGTATACGATGGTGATAACCTAAAAGACACCGATCCAAAAGCAAAATCGATTCAGGAATACCGAGATTTTGCAGGGGTTGATGAGGGGATGACCGGCTTATCCACTCGTTTTGCCTACAAAATTTTGTCGCGTGTTTTTAATTTCGACCACACCGAAGTCGCAGCCAACCCTGTTCATTTGTTGTATGTACTCGAGCAACAAATTGAACGTGAACAATTTCCACAAGAAGTAGAGCAAAAATATTTAACCTTCTTAAAAGAGTATTTAGCACCCAAATACGTAGAATTTATTGGTAAAGAGATTCAAAAGGCGTATCTGGAAAGCTACTCTGAATATGGTCAAAATATCTTTGATCGGTATGTCACCTTCGCTGATTATTGGATTCAAGACCAAGAATATCGCGACCCAGACACCGGAGAAATTTTTGACCGTAACTCGCTTAATAGCGAATTGGAGAAAATCGAAAAACCAGCCGGTATCTCCAATCCAAAAGACTTTCGTAACGAAATCGTCAACTTTGTGCTGCGGGCGCGAGCCAATAATGCAGGACAAAACCCACATTGGACAAGTTACGAGAAATTGCGGCAAGTTATCGAGAAGAAAATGTTCTCGAATACAGAAGAACTACTGCCTGTGATTAGCTTTAATAGCAAAGCAAGCGCAGAAGATGTGAAAAAACATGAAGATTTTGTCAATCGCATGGTAACCAAAGGTTATACACCGAAACAGGTCCGGCTATTGTGTGAATGGTACCTCCGCGTACGTAAATCTTCTTAAAGCAGTCTTGGCGCGTCCTCTTTGCCTCATTTTATCTGGAGTTGACCATGGCCCATTTAATAGACCGCCGTCTAAACGGAAAAAATAAGTCAGCCGTCAACCGTGAGCGTTTTTTGCGTCGTTTTAAAGCACAAATTAAACAATCGGTTGCAAAGGCGATTAAAGGACGCGCCATCACTGATATTCAAGCGGGTGAGAAAATTTCCATTCCATCAAAGGATATTTCTGAGCCAGTGTTCCAACATGGTTCAGGAGGCATCAAGGAAATTATTCACCCAGGCAACCAAGATTTTATTCGAGGTGATCGTATCGCACGCCCACAGGGCGGTGGTGGAGGGGGCGGGGGCGGTAAAGCCAGTAATCAAGGCGAGGGAGAGGATGATTTTGTCTTTGAACTAAGCCGAGAAGAATTTATGAAAGTCTTTTTTGAAGACTTGGCCTTGCCTAATTTAGTCAAAACGCAGTTGCTTGGCACTCAAGAAATGAAAAGTGTGCGGGCGGGTTTTATCAACGATGGTACACCGACCAATATCAATATTGTTCGCTCATTACGCGGGGCGCTTTCTCGACGTATCGCCCTATCGGCCCCGATCTTATCCGAGCTTACCCAAGCAGAAGAAGAATTGGATGAGCTGCTTGAACTTGCCGAGGAAGATTCTTTTCGGGTGAGAGATTTAAGGGAAAAAATTCGTCATTTACGCAGCAGGCTTTATACCATTCCTTTTATCGATCCCTTTGACTTAAGGTATAACAACCGTGTTAAACGGCCTTTCCCGACCAGTCAGGCAGTGATGTTTTGCATCATGGATGTCTCTGGCTCAATGGATGAAAACAAAAAAGATATTGCTAAACGATTTTTTATTTTGCTATATCTTTTCTTAGAAAAACAATACGAAAAAATAGAGCTGGTTTTTATTCGACATCACACCAGTGCGACAGAAGTTTCTGAACATGATTTTTTCCACTCTCGTGAATCGGGCGGAACAGTCGTGTCTTCTGCCCTAACACTCTGTTCGGAGGTTATTCAAAAACGCTACCCAACCGAAGATTGGAATATTTACGTCGCGCAGGCATCTGATGGCGATAACTGGGACAGTGATTCTAGCCAATGTAGTTCTATTTTATTAGAGAAGATTTTACCCTGTGTGCAATATTACGCTTATATTGAAATCACACAGGGTGAGCCACAAAACCTATGGCATGAATATCAGAAAATTGCCGAACAAATTAAACATTTTGCCATGCAAAAAATAAGAACGGCAGCAGATATTTATCCGGTTTTCCGTGAATTGTTCAAAAAACAACCTCATACTGTTACCTAACTGGCAGTATCGGAAAAGGACTTCTGGCCATGAAACCGACACCTATTTCAACTTCGTCAGAATGGTCTTTTGATCTAATTGAAAAATATGACCGAGAGATTATGAAAATTGCCTGTGGTGAATATCACCTTGATATTTACCCAGTGCAACTAGAAATTATCACTGCCGAACAGATGATGGATGCCTATTCGTCTGTGGGGATGCCGGTTAATTACCATCACTGGTCTTTTGGCAAACAGTTTGTTGCAACAGAAAAAAGTTATAAACGTGGTCAAATGGGTTTAGCCTATGAGATTGTAATTAACTCTAATCCTTGTATTGCTTATCTAATGGAAGAAAATTCCATGATGATGCAAGCATTAGTCACAGCTCATGCGGCTTACGGCCATAACAGTTTTTTTAAAGGCAATTATTTATTCAGAACTTGGACAGACGCAGAAGCAATTATTGATTATTTAGTTTTCGCAAAAAATTATCTTGCCGATTGCGAAAGAATGTATGGTATTGATGCGGTTGAGGATTTATTAGATTCATGCCATGCCTTGATGAATTATGGTGTCGATCGTTACAAGCGGCCACAAAAATTGTCATTGGCAAAAGAAAAAATCCGTCAAAGTGAGCGTGAACATTATCTTCAATTGCAAGTGAATGACCTGTGGCGAACCATTCCTCGGCGAAATACCGATATGGAAATTAATGCCCCAATTCGTTTTCCGGCAGAGCCACAGGAGAATATCCTTTACTTTATCGAAAAATCAGCACCTTTATTAGAACCGTGGCAACGTGAAGTTATTCGAATTGTACGAAAAATCGCCCAATACTTTTATCCACAGCGCCAAACTCAAGTCATGAATGAAGGGTGGGCAACTTTTTGGCATCACACCATTTTAAACCGACTATATGAAAAACAGTTGGTTACCGATGGTTTTATGATGGAGTTTCTACAATCTCACACCAATGTTGTGCTACAACCGCCGGTACATAGTCATTGGTACTCGGGAATTAATCCCTATGCCCTTGGATTTGCGATGTATCAAGATATTTGCCGGATTTGTCGCGAACCAACAGATGAAGACAGAGCATGGTTCCCTGAATTAGTCGGCAAAGATTGGCGGGAAAGTATTGAATTTGCTATGCGCAATTTCAAAGATGAAAGTTTTATCTCACAATATCTTTCACCAAAAGTGATTCGTGATTTTCGATTGTTTGCCGTAAGAGATGACGACAAGGACGATAAACTGTTAATCCCTGCCATTCATGATGAAACAGGATATGCTGAAATTCGCCGTACTTTATCCGAGCAATATAATTTAGGTTCAAGAGAGCCCAATATTCAGGTATGGTCGGTGAATTTGCGCGGTGATCGCAGTTTAACCTTGCGCCATTTTATGCATCAAAGACGGCCGTTAGGAAAAACAACGGAAGAAGTGTTGAAGCATGTGTGCCGATTGTGGGGGTTTGATGTGCGCCTAGAATCCGTTGACCAACAGGGGCAGGTTATACAAACCAGTGAATGCAAAGCCCCCGAACACAACAGTTTATTTTAATTAACTATTCCTTTTTCACACCTTAGCCTCATGGTTAAGGTGTTTTTATTGTTGTGAGTAATTGCAACATTGCCTGAATATTTTGCTCATAAATTTCACCGATCACATGAGCAAATGCAGGAATAGAGAAATATAAGGCAATAAAACCAATCGTCAGTGTTAGGGGAAAACCAAAGGTAAAGATATTAAACTGTGGCGCAGCGCGAGTCATCACACCAATTGCCAAGTTAGTAATCAGCAAAGCACCAACAACGGGAATAGATAATAAAAATCCTAGAGAAAATATCTTAGCACCCCATTCAGCCAATACTTTAAAACTGGCTTTAGGAATTGACTCTAAACCAACGGGTAATATGCGGAAACTATCGACCAATGCAGAGATTAAAACCAAATGGCCATCCATCGCTAAGAAAAGCAAGAAGACAAAGGTGGATAAAAATCGGGAAAGCGCAGGAACTTGTGCGCCAAATTGTGGATCAAAAAACATTGCAAAACCCAGACCCATTTGCATACTCATCAGCATACCAGCCATTTCCACTGCAGCAATTACCAATCGCATCACCATACCCATTGCTGCGCCAATAATGACTTGATAAAAAATATTGGCAAGCCCTTCAGCAGAAATAACCGGTGCTTCTGGCATCGCAGGTAATAGCGGTGCAATAATAATAGTTAATGCAATAGCGGTAGCAACACGAACTTGTCGGGGAATCGTTCGTGTACCAAAAAACGGATCAACCATAATAAAACCGGCGATACGGCAGAATGGCCAAAAAAAACCTGATAACAGTAATGCAATCTCTGTATCAGAGATTTCTACCATACCCATATTTTGGCCTTTACTCAACCAATCATATTTGGAATACCACTAATCAAACGAACGGTGAATTCCATCATTGTTCGCAGCATCCAAGGACCGGCTAAAATAAGCACCACGAACATAGCTAACAACTTTGGAATAAAAGTTAAGGTCATTTCGTTAATTTGAGTTGCGGCTTGTAAAACACTCACTAGCAAACCAATGACTAAGGCAACAGCAAGTAATGGTGCTGAAACAATAATTAAAATAAACAGTGCATTTTGAATTAAGTTAATGGCAAGTTCTGGGCTCATAATTTCTCCTAAGAAACATAAAAACTTTGTACCAAAGACCCCATCAATAGAGTCCACCCATCCACTAGCACAAATAGCATTAGCTTAAAAGGGAGTGAGATAATAATTGGCGAAACCATCATCATACCCATTGACATCAAGACTGTTGCTACAACTAAGTCAATAATTAAAAATGGAATAAAAACAAGAAAACCAATTTGAAAAGCAGTTTTGATTTCACTAATCACGAAAGCAGGTACTAAGGTTTTTAAACTAATATCTTCTGGTCCATTGGGTTTTGGACTACGAGAAATTTCAATAAAAAACTCTAGATCTTTTTCTCGAGTTTGTCTCATCATAAACTCTTTGAATGGTTTACTTCCTCGCTCAAAAGCCTGATCCATAGTCATTTTATCTTCAGCAAACGGCTGCCAAGCATTTTTATAGGCGTCATCAAACACAGGTGCCATGATAAAAAAAGTTAGAAACAATGCTAATCCCAATAAAACCTGATTTGGTGGTGATTGCATTGTCCCGAGGGCTTGTCGCAGTAAGGCAAGCACAATCACAATACGGGTGAAAGAAGTCATCATTAATATCGCTGCAGGGATAAATCCTAATGCAGTGATAAACACCAACATTTGTAATGAGAGTGAATAATTAGTGCCTCCACCCGCAGTTGGCGTGCTATTCATCAATGGAAATGAAGGTGCAGCAAAGGCAAATCCAGCTAACCCAAATAATAAGGGTAAACAGAATAAGAATGCTTTTTTATTCATGAGAAGAACGATTCTGATCTTGGGCATGTGCAGCCTGCCCTTTGACGTGAGTAAGCGCAGTACGCAAACGCTCAGCGAAAGAGACAGGAGCGATGGTATCTGCATCGGCAGGACGTGGTAAGGTGTGTAATAAATTTACTCCCCCTTGCGCCACCCCCAATACTAGCCAAGATTGGTCAATCTCAACGATCACCACACGCTCACGAGGCCCCACCATTAAATTTCCCACTACTTTGGCATGAGCAGGTAAACCAAAACCAGATTGCCCACCTAACTTTTTGAGTGCCCACGCCATCAAAAAAATCAAACCAAGCACAACAACAAGGCCAAATGCAGCCTGAGCAAACTGGGAAACGGGCGAGGTCAACAGTGGCGAGGCTGGGGCATTATCTTGTGCGGCCAAGGCAATGGAAGAGAAAGATGTAAACAGAAGCGCTGCCACGAAGGACAGCGCTTTGTTGAACCAACAACCGACAGCATGTATCACTTCTGTAACCGACGTAAACGTTCAGCAGGCGTAATAATATCGGTTAAACGAATACCAAATTTATCGTTCACCACCACCACTTCACCTTGGGCAATCAAACAGCCGTTAACCAATACATCCATTGGTTCGCCAGCCATCCCATCCAACTCAACCACCGATCCTTGAGCCAATTGCAACAGGTTCCGGATTGCAATTTTTGTTCGACCAAGCTCAACCGTCATATTCACAGGAATATCGAGAATCATATCCAGATTACCGCCTGCAGCGGTTATCGGATCAGAAGGGGCGAGTTCTTGGAACAGGCCGGTAGCCAAAGTGGGCCCAGATTGAGCAGGTTCTGCAGGCGCAGATTCGTGATCGGAATCAGTTGATTCCTGTTGTTCCGCCATAGCGGCTGCCCAATCATCCATACTTACTGGTTCGTCACTCATTTTAAATTACCCACAAAAAATTGGCCTTGGCGGTGACTTGTATTCGTCACCTGACACGCCATCCAAGTTTAAATAGCATCGCTTCCTAAGCTGCTGACATCGCTGATTTCTTGAGCACCAGCGAGTACTCGATCCACCTTCAGCGCGTACTGTCCGCCTACAACGCCATATTTACACTGTAAAACGGGAATACCAGAGACATCAGCAACAATCGTTTCTGGTATTTCTAACGGAATGATGTCACCTTCTTTTAGGGTGAGGATATCACGCAGCGTGATTTCTGTTTCCGCCAAATTTGCCACCAATTCAACTGCAGCAGTTTGCACTTGGCGGGACAACAAATTTACCCAGCGGTTGTCCACCTCGGTACGGTCGGCAGCCATCGTACTCGATAACAAGTCACGAATCGGTTCAACCATCGAATATGGCATACAAACATGGAAATCACCACCACCAGCCCCGAGTTCAATCCGGAACGTCATCGAAACAACCACTTCCGTCGGTGTTGCGATGTTAGCGAACTGAGTGTTCATTTCTGAACGAATGTAGTTGAATTCTATTTCATATACCGGCTGCCAAGCTTTTTGGTATTCCAAAAAGACGACATCTAAAAGACGACGAATAATACGTTGTTCAGTTGCCGTAAAATCACGGCCTTCGACTCGAACGTGATAACGACCATCCGAACCAAAAAGATTATCGACAATTAGAAATACTAAATCGGGGTCGAAAATCAGCAGGGCAGTCCCACGCAGGGGTTTGACATGGCAGAGGTTGAGGTTGGTGGGTACAACTAGATTGCGAATAAACTCACTATATTTTTGTACTTTAACAGGACCAACAGAAATTTCTGCATTACGACGGATAAAGTTAAACAAACCAATCCGGAGATTACGAGCAAAACGCTCATTGATAATCTCCAGCGTTGGCATCCGACCACGAACAATGCGCTCCTGACGACCAATATCGTAGTTACGTACTGGGGTCCCCCCCAGTCGCGCCTCGTCATCATTGTCGTCCCCAGTTACCCCGCGCAGCAGGGCATCAACTTCTTCCTGGGAGAGAATATCGTCTGCCATATTCGCCCGTTACTGATTCTGTACGATGAAAGAAGTGAAGACAACGCCAGTGACCGGTGCAGAAAGACCTGAGTCTGACACAGATTCATTAATAACTTGGCGAATCTGATTTTTTAATTTTGCCTTACCTTCTGGGGTAGCAAGTTCTTCACTGGTCTTAGAAGAAAGCAACATAATCAATGCACTACGAATTTTTGGCATATAGGCTTTAAGGACTTGGGCATGGCCACCATCAGCCAATTCTGCTTGGAACTCAATTTGAAGCATCCCGCCGCTACCGGCTAGATTGACGACAAAGGTATCAATTTTCTCGAAGACTGGTAGTTCAGACGCTTTTTTCGGTGCAGCGCCCCCGTGACCTTCCTCTTTTTTACCTAAAAACAAATAGGCAACGGCACCAGCCAGCGCTAACACGACGACTAATAAGCCAGCAACCAGAATGACCATTGTTTTTTTGTTACCGCTAGGTGCTTTTTCTTCTGACATAACTTTACCCATGCAATTTGAAACAGAATCTTAAAAGGCCACTCTTTACAACACAAAATGCACCTTTGCCAAATAGCAGAGGACATTTTAGAGAGAGGGCCATTTGTTCACAACAAAGGCCCTCAATATCGGCTGCCACCAGATATTACCCCAAAAGCGAGGGTTCCGAACATTACGCGTAAACACTCAGTTGATCATCACCATCAACAGATTTCACCGCAGCAGGCAGTACAGGCTCGGAGACAGGTGCAGCAATTGGCATCCCATGAACAGAGAATTTAGGAGCCGATTCATCTTGGCGAGAAGATTGATTTTGTTGCATAAAGGCCATCTGAGCCGCTTGGCGCTCTTGTGAATCACCAGAAGAAACTTGCGCGCCATTCAACTGAATACCGTTATCTGACAGCATGGCAGCCAAACGGGGTAGATGTTGTTCTAAGGTATCCTTAGCCTGTGGTGTTGCTGCAACAAACAGAACGCTCGCTTGATCTTGATGTAAACGGAGAGAGACTTCAATTGGCCCCAAATTCGGTGGATTCACCTGTATTTGAGCCACATCCATCTTGGTATTAACCATCATCAATAAATTTTGGCCTAATTCCTTACCCCATTTCGGATCAGGTGACATTGGTGCATGAACGTGTAGCACCTTAGCTGCCTCTGGCGACTGCATATGAGATTTTTCTTGAGGACCCAGCAGAGATGTCACCACATTTGGGGCAACAGGGGTGGAAGCAGTTTCATCGGCAAGTGCCGGCAAAATATTCTCTGTCAACGGCAAATTTTTGCCGAGTTCGAGCATACGATCAGGACGAGCTGACTTTGAGGAGATTGCTTCAGCAATGGGAGATCCTGCTGCTATGGCAGTATGTTGATCAGTAGCTAGTTCTGTCGGTGTTAGCTTGGCATTAGAGTGGATAGCAACAGGTAAAGGTTCAAATAACTTCGGTTCTGTACCCAGACTAGGCTCAAGATCATCTGAGGATATAGATTCTTTATCCGATGATTTTGTAAGTTTGGTTTCTTCTTGTACCATCACCGCAGAGTTAGCACGAATAGCAGAGGGAGAATTTAAAGCAAGTAAACTGGCTAATAAATTCTCAGCATCCTCAGATTCTTTTTTTTGATCTAGCGAAAAATTCTCTTGTTTATCAAAGCCTGTATCCTTGATTTTATTTGTTTTAGATGTAGGAAATAGCACAGGGGAGGAAAGCTCAGCAGTCTGTATTTCCTCGTTTTGCATCGTCAACTCAGAACTAACCTGCAAAAGTTTGGAAAAAACATCCGCGCTCTCGGGTCCTTGACCTGATGGCATTAAACCCGTGGATGAGTCTGGGACAGAGGGTGCACTGCTGACGACAGTAATCGCCATAATCAGCTCCTGAGAAGAAAGAGACAAGTGACAAAGTAAAGCAACTTTTACACCATGCTCTTTTCACGAAATTAGTTACTGGGACAGCGAACGGACAGTGAAAGCTCGCGTTGCTAACTCATCAGTCTGTTTTTGCTCACGCCGCATTTGTTGCTGCAACAAGCGTTGCTGTTCTGCCGTATGCAAAGTTTCCATTGCCTTGAGGTGTTGGCGGGCAGTCTGCCATAGCTCTCGTGTTTCTGCATATATCACTTCACACGTTTTCACTTCTTGTAGTTGGACTTCGACCGCAGACTCTAAACGCTCTAAAAAACGTTGGTAATCCAACCACTGCGCCACACCAATCCCAACCGCACCTCTTTCTATGCGACGGTTGCGGTACTCAGCCAAAAATGATTCAACCTGTTGTAACTTACGTTGGGCAGTCGATAAGCTTTGCTGTGCCATGCCCATGCGATTCGCTGCGGCATCAAGTTTTTCTTGTGCTAAGCGAATCAAAAGTTGGTACTTACTGGGGGGAGGCATCAGTTGGCTCCATTCACCAGTTGAAACAGATGACCAATACTTTCTTGGTAGTCATGAGATTGCCGCATTTCTTGCATTAAAAATTCTTGCATCACAGGATGCAATTGAATGGCTTTGTCCAACATTGGATCAGAACCACTCATATAAGCACCGACATTGATTAAATCACGATTGCGCAAGTAGCGTGAGTAAAGCTGTTTAAAGTAGCGAGCAGCTTGCAGTTGATCACGTGACACAATGTCATTCATCACCCGACTAATCGATTGTTCAATGTCGATTGCAGGATAAACCCCAGATTCAGCAATTTGCCGAGACAAGACAAAGTGACCATCCAAAATAGCACGGGCCGAGTCGGCAACAGGATCTTGCTGATCGTCACCTTCAGATAACACAGTATAGAAGCCCGTGATTGAACCACCACCGGCTTTACCATTACCCGCCCTCTCGATTAACTGTGGTAATTTGGCAAACACCGAGGGAGGATAGCCTTTGGTTACCGGCGGCTCACCAATCGCCAAGGCAATTTCACGCTGAGCCATTGCATATCGAGTAACCGAGTCCATCAACAATAAGACGTCTAAACCTTGATCGCGAAAATATTCTGCTAAAGTTGTGGCGTAGGCAGCACCGTGCAATCGCATCAGCGGCGGCATATCAGCAGGTGCGGCAACCACAACCGAGCGAGCGAGCCCCTCCTCGCCAAGAATTTCTTCAATAAAGTCCTTTACCTCACGACCCCGTTCACCAATTAAACCCACTACAACCACATCCGCTTTGGTGAAGCGTGCCATCATGCCAAGCAATACCGATTTACCAACACCAGAACCAGCAAATAACCCCAAACGCTGACCACGACCGACAGTCAAAAGGCCGTTGATTGCACGCACACCGACATCCAACACATCTCGCACTGGCGTACGATCAAGTGGATTGATTGGCTGGCTATACAAGGGGTAAAAATCATCTGGCTCTAGAGGGCCAGCATCATCAAGGGGGCGGCCCAGTGAATCGAGGATTCGTCCAAGCAATTTGTGTCCCACCGGGACTTGTCGGCCATACGGCCCTTGCGGACAAACGGCCACATTTTGCTGACCATAACGTGGGGGGTGATAAGGACGTAATGGGGCCACTGCCGTACCAGGTACTAAACCCTGTACATTGGATACCGGCATCAAGTACATATTATCTGCAGAGAAACCGACAACCTCCGCTTCAACATGTCGTCCTTCCGGCAACTCAACAACACAGGCACTGCCTACCGGTAGGCGAACTCCGACAGCCTCCATCACCATACCGGTTACCCGTGTCAGTCGCCCTTTAATCAACCATAACGGGGAATGTGCAATGGTCTGTTGGCACAAAGACAGATAATCCAACCATGGTTTAATTGGTGCTGACATTGTCAATTCCCAAAGCATTGGATAGTGCTTGCCAACGCTGCTGTAAAGACAAGTCGATACTAAGCACAGGACTATCTAACAAACACCCTCCACGCTCCAATGCGGCATCCGGAATCAGTTGCCATGATTGGGATAAGCGCTCTTCGCTCAGATAATGTTTCATCGCTTCAATATCATCTGGATGAAGCCGCAATTTAGCCTGTTGAATCGAGTCGGGAAGCGTCGAGAGGGCTTGTTTTAACACATCCAATACAGCGTCTTGTTTGATTTGAATATGCGAGGCAACGATCTTTTGTGCACAGGATAAGGCGAGTTGTAATAATGCCGGTGCGATGGTTTGGTCAACCTCCGTCACCGACACCTGTAGGCGCTGTTGAATATCAAGGAACTGTTCATAAGCTTGGTTGAACTCAGTGCTTGCTTGAGTGTGGCCAGCTTGCCAACCTTCTTTATGTCCTGCTTCAAACCCTGCGGTTTTGCCGGCCTCAAAGCCCGCCTGAAAGGCTTCTTGATGGATAGCTTCGATTTCTGCTGCTGTGGGATAAATACGAGCGGGCTCGATCTCAACAGTTTCGACAACAACCGGGTCTGAATCTTCTTCAGTAGGAGAATCCGAGGCGTATTCTGAGATCGATGCATCAGGGACACCCTCACTGGCCGTGGTCGGTGCGGTGGCAACAGCCTCTTCAAGTTGATGTAAAGGCGATAAGGCCCAAGGCGTCCATTGGACACCTTCTTGGGCAGAAATAATCTTACTCGACAACGCCTTCCTCTCCAGCCTTCGTCAACACAATCTGGCCTTCGTCGGCCAATTTGCGCACAATTTTCAGAATTTCTTTCTGTTCTGCTTCAACCTCAGAGACTTTCACTGGACCTTTGGCTTCGAAGTCATCTTTCAACATTTCAGCAGCACGCTGAGACATATTCTTGAAGATTTTTTCTTTGAGTTCCTGACTGGTACCTTTAAGCGCAATGATAAGAGATTCGGAAGAAATCTCGCGCATAATGACCTGAATAGAACGGTTGTCCAATTCGATAAGATTTTCGAATACAAACATCTTGTCCTGGATACGTTGCGCCAACTCGGGGTCGTACTCGCGAATAGCGCCCAAAGCCGAGGTTTCAACACCGCTACCCAAGAAGTTAAGGATTTCAGCAGTAAGCTGTTCACCACCCATCGCGCTTTTCTTAACACGATCAGAGCCAGACAACAGCTGCGTCAGAACTTCATTCAATTCACGCAACGCCTGTGGCTGCACGCCTTCTAAGGTAGCAATCCGCAATAACACGTCATTGCGCAGACGTTCGGTGAAATGCTGCAAAATCGCGCTGGTTTGGTCTGGTTCTAAATGGACAAGGATGGTCGCGATAATCTGGGGGTGTTCATTGCGAATCAGATCTGCTGCATTCGATGGATCCATCCATTTCAGGCTTTCAATACCTGCGTGGTCATTCCCCTGCATAATCTTATCAAGCAGGTTAGCGGCCTTATCTTCACCTAAGGCCTCTGTTAACACATTACGCAGGTATTCATCAGATGCACCGACAGAAGCACGCATTTGTGCTTCCTCACGGAACAAATTGACGGCTAAATCAATTTCATCAAAACTCAAATTTGAGATTTGTGTCATGACAGTACTAATGAGATTTGTGTCATGACAGTACTAATTTTTTGTACTTCTTTTGGGCCAAGGTATTTGAATACCTCTACAGCATCGGTTTGTCCCAAACTAAACAGCAGCACTGCGCTACGACGAACACCGGCATCACTCATCGCCACTCACCCATTCTTTAATGATTTGTGCCGCCATACGTGGGTCATTTCTCACGATTTGACGTGCAGCCTCAAGGTTGGCCTCATACAGACGTCGTTGAATTTCGCGTTCATCCAATGGTTCGCCGGTAATTTCATCTTTCGGCGCAGCTCCTGTCTCTTCCGATCCCTCCATACCAGGTAGAGGAGGCGGTGGATTGAGAATGTCTCGTACAATTGGACGAACAATCCAGAACAACAGATAGAGTAACAATAGACCGATCAAGACATATTTGATCAGACTTTCTGCATTCTCTGTCGCATAAGTGATAACGCGATCTTGTAAGGTTTGTGTATCTAAGTTTTCTGCAAAAGCAGTATTGACCACATTTAAGGAATCGCCACGATCTTGGCTATACCCCATGGCTTCACGGACCAGGTTATTGATTTGTTGCAGTTCGTTGGCGCTCAAAGGTACAAATTTGGCATTACCTTCGGCATCAACCTGACGCTTGTAATTAACCACCACCGCCGCAGACAGACGTTTTACTGTCCCTACAGGTGATTTGGTATGTTGAATAGTGCGATCGACCTCAAAATTAGTGGTTGTTTCACGGTTTGACGCCACCGGAGGCGCATTGCCCGCTTGTTGACCACCAGGCAACAGACCTGCCTGAGTACCAGGGGGTAACTGAATCGGAGCAGCAGCGGCATTCGGTGGTTGATTAGCCAAAGCACCTGGCACACCACCAACTTGATCGGTGTCGCGTTTTACACTTTCAGCCGTTTGTTGACTACGAATGGCAGACTGGTTCGGCGGTGAGTTAGGGGTATAGATTTCTGCCGTTTGTTCAACCTCAGAGAAATCGACAGCTGCCGTCACTTCAGCACGAACATTTTCCTTACCAAAAATAGGCTCTAAGATAGTTTGAATACGCTTAACAAAATCTTGCTCTATTTGTCTGACATAGGCTAACTGGCGTTTATTTAAACCAGAATTGTCGTTGTTAATATCCGACAAGTTGGATAGTAAATTGCCTTCTTGATCAACAATAGTAATGTTTTTAGCAGGCAATCCGGGGACACTGGAAGTTTTTAGCAGGCAATCCGGGGACACTGGAAGACACCAAATTAATCACACCAGAGATTTGACCTGCATCGAGCACACGACCAGGAAACAGCGACACCATGATAGAAGCAGTGGGCTTTTGTTGTTCACGCAAAAAGACACTATTTTTTGGTATAGCGAGGTGAACACGAGCCGACTCAACGACGTTGAGAGATTCAATCGTGCGGGCCAACTCACCTTCAATCGCACGTTGGTAATTGATTTGTTCTGCAAACTG
>NZ_ATVC01000010.1 GCF_000420525.1 Aquaspirillum serpens DSM 68 | reverse complement strand
TGCGCAATTCGGTGACAAAGATTCGTGTGCAATTAGATGAAAATGGCAAGATTCAGCTCGAAGCGGGCGGTCGTCCATGGTTATTAGTGGTCGAGAATTTGTATTAATTGATATAAATGATTTTTTTGTAAAATTTAAACAAAAAATATTCGCTCGTGATATAATTGTTCTTGTCAACCTTTAGACAGGGATAAACATCATGATCTCGTGTCTCGTGTCTCGTGTCTCGTGTCTCGTGTCTCGTGTCTCGTGTCTCGTGTCTCGTGTCTCGTGTCTCGTGTCTCGTGTCTCGTGTCTCGTGTCTGGAGACAGATTTGTCTGTTGTTAACGGGTGCTGTCGCAAGTACTAGTGCGGTGGCAAGTATTCGACCTTATTCAGAGTCTGTCATCATGGCTTCACCTTTGTTTCCATGGTTGATCACTTTCTTGCTGCTCTGCCTTTGCGCTGTGCTTTGGTGGCAATGGCAAACGAGTCAAAAAAAGTATCACTACCTCCGCTCGGTACTACATCATTTCCCCGAACCTGCGCTTGTTATTCGGCAAGGCCGATTTGTCGATTGCAACCCAATTGCGCTGAATATCTTAGGCTATGTCGACAACTCTGCTGTCGTTGGCAAAACACCCGCTGAACTGTCTCCCCCGTATCAGCCAGACGGTGAGTTATCTGAACAAAAAGCCAATGACCTGATGCAGTTATTAAGCGAAGGTCAACAGCAACAACGCTTCGAATGGACTCATGTTCGTGCCGACGGCAGCCTATTTTTTGCTGAAGTCTCACTGTCTTATTTTTCTACCGATGGTCAAGAGTGCATGTTGGTGACATGGCACGACATTGGTTTACGCAAAATTGCCCAACAACACCTAGAAGAAGAACTGAAATTGTTTTCTTCCGGCCCTGTGATGGTGATGAGTTGGTTGCCTTCGCGTGGTTGGCCATTGCGCCATGTTTCAGACAATGTAGCGGCGGTGTTGGGATATCAAAAACATGAAGTGTTCGCAGATACCTTTCATTTCTTCGATTTAATTTATCCCGAAGATCAATCGCGTATTACTGCCGAAGTGGCGAATTATATTGCGTCCAAGACCCCACATTTTGAACAGAGCTATCGGATCCGACATAAAGACGGTGACTATCGCTGGTATTACGATTTCACTCGTTTAGTGTTTGATGATAAGGGTGAGTTGTTGCATATCCGTGGCTATTTGTTTGATCAAACTCATCTCAAAACGCTGGAACAGCATCTTGAACAAGAACGCCAGCGTCTAAGCAATATCTTATGGGGTACCAGTGTTGGGACATGGGAATGGCACATTCCTTCGGGTGAGACCCGTTTTAATGAGCGTTGGGCCGAAATTATTGGTTATCGCCTTGACGAGTTACAACCTATTAGCATCAATACTTGGTTGCATTTTACGCATCCTGAAGATTTTGCTGCCTCAGAATCGTTGCTCCAAGCCCATTTTGCAGGTGAGGTGGACTGTTATGAGGCCGAAGTTCGCATGCGCCATCGTGAGGGGCACTGGGTATGGGTGTTAGACCGAGGTAAAGTGGTCTCGCGTGACGAAAATGGTCAACCGTTATGGATGGCTGGGACACATACGGATATTAGCCGGCGTAAACAGGCTGAATTCGCTTTGCGTAGTAGCGACGTTCGGATGCGCAGTCTGTTTGAGATGTTGCCAGATGGGGTGGTATTGATTGACCCTGAAACCGCTTTACCTGTGCAATTCAATCCTGCTGCCCATCAACAACTCGGTTATAGCGCAGACGATTTCGCGCTTTTGCCGATTCCGGCATACGACGCTTATGAACATCCAGAGCAAACCACCGCTCGTTTCGAGCATCTGTTAACCGAGGGTTATGACGATTTTGAAACGCTACACCGCAAGCAAGATGGCAGTGTGATCACTGTCCATGTCACAGTGCAGCGGGTGGAATTAGAAGATCAACCTCACTTCTTGACGATTTATCGCGACATCACGCAACGTAAAGAAACTGAACGTTTATTGGCGCTGCAACGCGAGGAACTGGCTCGTTCCAATGCCGAATTAGAACAGTTTGCCTATGTTGCTTCGCATGATCTACGCCAACCCCTGCGAATGATCAGCAGCTATGTGCAACTGTTGGAACAAAGTTTGGCACAACATCTCAACACCGATACACAACAGATGATATTCTTTGTTCGTGATGGTGCATTGCGTATGGATCAGATGTTGGTGTCGTTGTTGGAATACTCTCGGGTTGGGCGCAAAGGGTCACCTTTGGCCGTAGTGGACAGTCGTGAACCTCTTGATGAAGCGTTGCATTTTTTGTCGCCAGCGATTCATGAAGCACAAGCGCACATCGACATCCTTGGCGAGTGGCCACAATTACACGTCTCTCGTGATGAACTGACCCGTTTATTTCAAAATTTAATTGGTAACGCAATCAAATATCGCGCACGAGATCGCACCCCCCATATCGTCATCACCGTAGAAGCGAAGGATGAGGAAGGGTGGTTATTTTGTGTCAAAGATAATGGGATTGGTGTTGCGCCAAACCAATTCCACCGTTTGTTCAAAGTCTTTCAGCGTTTGCATACTCGTAATGAATATGAGGGCAGCGGGGTGGGGCTGGCGGTGTGCCGTAAAATCGTTGAGCGACATGGTGGAAAAATTTGGATTGAATCTGCTGGCGAAGGGTGTGGCAGTATGTTTTATTTTTCGTTGCCAAAATGGCAAGCTCAACCAGAAATAGCAATAGATGCTTTGGTTGCTTGATGAAAATTTGATATGCTTTCAGTCTTTCTTGTTCTTCACATAGGAAAAATCCATGTATCCCGATCCTACCAGCACACCCGCCGCTTGTCCTGTTGTGCTTGTGATCGAGGATGATCCTGGTGATGCACAACTGATTCGATGGCAGCTTTTAGAGCGCAGTCCAACCGCATTTGATGTTCATATTGTCGAAAGTCTGGCGGCGGCTGAACGCAAAATCCACCAAGGGATTCACCCCGACGTGGTATTGCTCGACCTTAATTTGCCAGATTCTTTTGGCATCTCAACGGTCGCTAGCTGCCGTAAATTATTACCTGATGCGCCGATTGTGGTGCTAACGGGATTGGACCAGCACGAAACCATTCAAACAGCGATTGCCGCCGGCGCAGAGGATTTTCTCAGTAAAGGCACCGATGGCAGTAACGTCAGAAAAGCCATCCGCTATGCCATCCTACGGCATGATCGTGAAGCGGATGCGCGCCTTGCCGCGACGGTGTTTACCCACGCCTCTGAAGGCATCATGATTACCGCGCCGGATGGTCATATCATCGAATGTAATGCGGCTTTGAGTGATATGACTGGTTATCCCCGCGATGAGCTACTCAATCAACCTTCCTATTTATTGAATGCGCCGCAGCATCAAGCCGCTTTTGATGACAATCTATGGTCATATCTCCAACAGCAGGGGCAATGGCAGGGTGAGGTGTGGAATCAGCGTAAGAATGGTGAATTGTTTATTGCCCAGTTGATGATCAGTGCGGTTTACGATGGTCGTGGGGTGATTTCTCATTATGTCTGTTTCTTTACGGATATCACGCTACAAAAACAGCAACAACAACAACTAGAACGACTGGCCCATTTTGATGCCTTGACGGGTTTGCCAAACCGCGCTTTGTTGGCTGATCGTCTGAGCCAAGAAATGCGTCATACCCATCGCCAAAATAGCAAAATTGCCTTGATTTATATTGATTTGGATGGCTTCAAGGCGGTGAATGACACCTATGGTCATCAAGCAGGTGACGTGCTGTTGACCACTGTGGCGCGGCGAATGCGGCAAGCCTTACGCGAGACCGATACCGTCGCACGGTTAGGTGGTGATGAATTCGTGGCGGTGGTCACCGATCTATCGGAACACGCTGATACGATCATCTTACTTGATCGTCTGTTAGGGGCGGCAGCACAGCCGGTGGCATTTAGTGATGCACAGCTGCAAGTGTCGGCCAGCATTGGGGTTGCCCTCTATCCTGTGCATGGCGCGGTTGATGCCGATTTTCTACTCCGCCAAGCCGATCAAGCGATGTATCGTGCGAAACAAAGCGGTAAGAATCGCTATCGTTTTTTTGATCCCGAAGAAGACAAACGGGCGCGTGAGTTACACCAACGCTTAGAACGTTTGCACCAAGCGTTTACTTTGGGCGAATTTTTCTTGTTATATCAGCCACAAGTCAATATGCGCACGGGTGAACTGATGGCGGTTGAGGCACTGTTGCGCTGGCAGCCCGATTCAGACACGGTTGTTTTACCGCGAGATTTTCTACCTATTTTAGATAATGATAAGTTGTGTTTGCAGCTGGGTGAATGGGTGGTGCATTCCGCGCTACAACAAATGTTGCAATGGCAAACGCAAGGTTTATCGATTTCTGTCAGTGTCAATCTGAGTGCTCGACAATTTCAATCGTCTGCATTTCTGCCATTTTTGGGTGAAGTGCTGGCGCGTTACCCCGAATTACCGCGTTTTAGTCTGTGTTTAGAAATCATAGAAACCAGCGCACTCGATGATATGGCGGCGACATCGGAGGCGATTCGCACCTGCAATGCCTTGGGGGTGGCTGTGGCATTGGATGATTTTGGCACTGGTTATAGTTCGCTTGACTATATCCGCCGTCTGTCCGCCAGTCAGCTTAAAATTGATCATCGTTTTGTTGGCAATATGTTGAACGACCCTGATGATTTGGCGATGCTCGAGGGCGTGTTAGGGCTGGCTCATGCTTTCCGCTGCCGTGTGGTGGCAGAGGGCGTGGAGTCAGAAGAGCAAGGTAATTTTCTATTACGTTTAGGATGTGAGTTGGCGCAGGGGTTTGCTATTGCACATCCCATGCCGGCGGAACAGGTGGCGGCGTGGTTGGCAACTTGGCAGCCGCCCGTGCGCTGGCGCAGTCTTTCGCGGGCCAGCCGTGATCTATTGCCATTATTGTTTGCAGCGGTAGAACATCGGGCGTGGATTCGTACGATTGAATCACACCTCTCATCCGCCCCTTCTGCCATACCTTTACCTGCATTAGATGAAACGCAATGCCGTTTTGGTCAATGGCTGTTGCAAGAAGATTTAACCCGCTATGGTTCGCCGGCATTGTTTGCTGAAATAGACCGCTTACATCGCGAAACTCATCAATTAGCACGCCAATTACTCGGCCAACAACAGCAAGACATGCCTACGGATGGTGCTCAGTTGCAACAGTTACGTGGGCTAAGCGAACAGCTGTTTGCTTTGCTGGTGTATGACGGCAGTGCCATTTTGCCGTTACCACCGCGTTAGTTTTACATTGAAGCGGTTGTGCCTTCTGTGCTATCCTCTCGCGCCGCGCTAATGAGTTAGCGCGTATTACTCACATTCGCGCCAAAGGGTGCCTTTAGGTCAACCGCGCGAATGGCGGAATAACCCTTTGATTTTCAGGAATTACTGATGTCCACTCAAGTTACTATGCGCCAAATGCTCGAAGCTGGCGTGCACTTTGGTCACCAAACTCGCTTCTGGAACCCAAAAATGTCTCAGTACATTTTTGGCAGCCGCAACAAGATTCATATCATCAACCTCGAAAAAACCCTGCCTTTGTTCCTCGAAGCACAAAACTATGTGCGTCGTTTGACTGCAAACAAAGGTACCGTGTTGTTCGTGGGTACAAAGCGTCAAGCTCGTGACATCGTGCGCGAAGAAGCCGCACGCGCTGGTATGCCTTACGTTGACCAACGCTGGTTGGGCGGTATGTTGACTAACTTCAAAACCGTCAAACAATCGATCAAGCGTCTGGAAGACAAACAAGCTTTGTTGACCAATGCTGATGCTGGTTACAACAAGAAAGAAATGTTGGATCTGCAACGCGAAGTCGAAAAACTCGACCGCAGCTTGGGCGGTATCCGCGAAATGAAAGGTTTGCCTGACGCAATCTTCATTATCGACACTGGCTACCAAAAAGGCGCAGTGAGCGAAGCACAAAAACTGGGTATTCCAGTGATTGGCGTGGTGGATACCAACAACACTCCAGACGGCGTGAACTATGTGATCCCTGGTAACGACGACTCTGCTCGCGCAATTCGTCTGTACGCTCGTGGTATCGCTGATGCCGTGTTGGAAGGCAAAGCACAATCGCTGCAAGAAGTGGTTGCCGCTGCTGCTGAAGCACAAGCTGCCGCTGCTGAGTAATTTGCTCGAGACAGTCTAAGCAAAAAGGGGCGTATGCCCCTTTTTTTGAATGTGGCGTCATTGCCGCTTGTCATCAAACGGTAATCGCCAAAATCGTATCTTTGACGGCTGTGGCTTCACAACCGTAATTCTATTTATTCAGGAGTCATTCAATGGCTGAAATTAGCGCAAAAATGGTGGCCGATCTGCGTGCCGCAACCGGTCTGGGCATGATGGAATGCAAAAAAGCCTTGGTTGAAGCAGAAGGCGATATCAAAAAAGCTGAAGAAATCCTGCGTATTAAATCGGGTGCGAAAGCAGGTAAATTGGCTGGCCGTACTGCTGCCGAAGGCGTGATTGCTAACTTGATCGACGGCCAAAATGGCGTGTTGTTAGAAGTCAACTGCGAAACCGACTTCGTGGCAAAAGATGACAGCTTCTTGGCTTTTGCTAACGCTGCCGCTAAAGCCGTGTTGGCGGTAAACCCAGCTGACGTTGAAGCGCTGATGGCCGCCAACGATGGCGCTTTAGAAGCTGAACGTAAAGCCGTGATCGCTAAATTGGGCGAGAACATCTCTGTTCGTCGCTTTGTGCGTTACGAAACCGCCGGCAAATTGGCTGCATACTTGCATGGCTCGAAAATTGGCGTGTTGGTTGACTTCGACGGTGCTGATGAGCAAGTGGGTAAAGATATCGCGATGCATATCGCTGCTTCTAAGCCAATTTGTGTGTCGAAAGACGAAGTACCTGCTGAAACCTTAGAATCCGAACGCCGTATCTACACCGCACAAGCGGCTGAGTCTGGCAAGCCTGCTGATATCGTGGCAAAAATGGTTGAAGGTCGTATCACCAAATACTTGGCTGAAGTGACTTTGTTGGGCCAAGCTTTCGTGAAAAACCCAGACCAAACCGTAGAAAAACTGTTGGCTGAAAAATCCTCGAAAGTGAACCGCTTCACCATGTTTGTTGTAGGCGAAGGCATCGAGAAAAAACAAGAAGACTACGCTGCTGAAGTGGCTGCTGCCGCCGCTGCTGCAAGCAAAGCGTAATTTCTGTTTTCTTACGCGAAAAGGCACCTCGGTTATGAGGTGCCTTTTTTCGAACATACTGATTGGGTATGCCAAATGAGGAAATTTGCGTTGTTCAAGTTTGCTGATTTGGCAATTCCGATTGTCACTGTTTTATCTTTTAAGCATTTATAAAGGTCTAAGTCATGAGCGAAACCCGCACCCCGGCTTATCAGCGCATCCTGCTGAAATTGTCCGGCGAAGCCCTGATGGGGGATGACAGCTACGGTATCAACCGTGAAACCATCGAACAAATTGTGACCCAAATTCAAGAAGTGCTCGCATTCGGCGTGCAAATTGCGATTGTGATCGGTGGTGGCAACATCTTCCGTGGCGTAGCGCCGACTGCGGCTGGGATGGATCGTGCAACAGCAGATTATATGGGGATGTTGGCGACAGTTATGAATGCACTGGCATTGAAAGATGCCATGAGCCGCCGTGGTATGTCTGCTCGAGTGCAATCGGCCTTAACCATGCAACAAATTGCTGAACCCTATATTCGCAGCAAGGCATTGCAGTATTTGGAAGATGGCAAAGTGGTGATTTTTGCTGCTGGTACGGGCAATCCGTTCTTTACCACCGATACCGCTGCTGCGTTGCGTGGGATGGAAATGAACGTCGATGTGATGTTAAAGGCAACCAAAGTCGATGGGGTTTACACTGACGATCCGAAGAAAAACCCCGAAGCCACTCGCTATCAAAAACTGACTTTTGATGAAGCGATTATCAAAAATCTGAAAGTGATGGATGCTACTGCGCTGGCGTTATGCCGTGACCAAAAACTGAATATCAAAGTATTTAGCATTTTCAAAGAAGGCGGTCTGCGTCGTGTGGTGCTTGGCGATGATGAAGGCACACTGGTACACTGCTAAACATTTTTTTCTCCAACCCTTGCTTTGGAGTGTGATTTCCAATGATTAATGATGTTAAAAAATCTGCTGAACAGCGGATGCAAAAAACCCTAGAAACCTTCAAAACCGATTTGACCAAAGTGCGGACTGGTCGCGCTCATACCGGTTTGCTCGACCATATCACCGTCGATTATTACGGTTCGCCCACACCGATTAACCAAGTCGGTAATGTCACGCTGATCGATGCGCGTACCATCGGGGTGCAAGCATGGGAAAAGGGCATGGCGGCAAAAATTGAAAAAGCGATTCGTGACTCTGATTTGGGTCTGAATCCTGCTTCTAATGGCGATTTAATTCGTGTGCCAATGCCGATGTTGACTGAAGAACGTCGTCGCGATTTAACCAAAATCGTGAAAGGTGAAGCAGAAAACGCCCGTGTGGCCGTTCGCAATGTGCGCCGTGATAGCAATAACGATCTGAAAAATTTGTTGAAAGACAAAGCGATTACCGAAGACGAAGAGCGTCGTGCCCAAGAAGACATCCAAAAGCTGACTGACAAGTTTGTCGCCGAAATCGACAAAGCTTTGGCAGAAAAAGAAAAAGAGCTGATGGAAATCTAAGGAGCATTACCCTTTGCCCAGTAGCACGCAAACTCTGCCCACGGTGGATGCCGTTCCCCGCCACATTGCCATCATTATGGATGGCAATGGGCGCTGGGCAAAACGCCGCTTTTTACCTCGCATTGCGGGGCATAAACGCGGGGTGGAAGCGGTGCGCGCCACGGTGCGCGCTTGTTCGGAACTTGGAGTGCAATACCTGACGCTGTTTGCTTTTTCTAGCGAAAATTGGCGGCGGCCTCTCGAAGAAGTCTCGTTTTTAATGGGGCTATTCTTAGATGTGCTCGAACGCGAGGTTGAACGGTTACACCGCAACGATATCCGGTTGCAAGTGATTGGCAATCGTGCGCGTTTTTCTGCTGACTTGGTGGCACGCATCGAGGCGGCTGAGGCACGGACAGCCAATAATCAAGGCTTGGTGTTGACGGTGGCTGCCGATTACGGTGGGCGGTGGGATATTTTGCATGCAGTGAACCAACTGCTGGCCGCAGGTCACGATCCTCAGCAACCGGTACAAGAGGCCGATCTCCAGCCCTATTTGTCCCTAGGTCAAGCGCCTGAACCCGACTTGTTTATCCGCACCGGCGGTGAACAGCGGATAAGTAATTTCCTGCTGTGGCAGCTGGCCTATGCCGAGCTGTATTTCACTGAAACCTTATGGCCCGATTTCGATCGCGCTGCGCTCGAAGCGGCCATGCATTCTTATCGTTGTCGCGAACGTCGCTTTGGCCGCACCAGCGAACAGCTTGACCCCGCGCTGCGTCGCTTGGATTAGTTTTATGCTGAAATTGCGTGTCCTGACTGCTCTGGTGTTATTGCCAGTGATGCTAGCAGCCTTATTTGCGTTTGATTCTTGGCAATGGGCTGCGTTTACTGCGCTGATCACGTTGCTGGGGTTGTGGGAATGGTCACGCCTAGTGCAGTTGTCTCGTCTGCAACAAATTTTCTATCTTGCACTGTCCGCAGCAGGGTTAACCGCTTGGATTGTCTCATCCGATCGTGTTGCTTATCCGTTGCCACTGGCGGTGCATGGTTTGGTGTTGCTGTTTTGGTTTGTGGCTGCGCCGCTATGGCTTAAACAGCGTTGGTCATTATTAAAACAGCCGTTATTGGCCATGGGTGTTGGCTGGTTGTTGTTGTTACCGGCTTGGAGTGCGTTGCAAACATGGCGACCCAGTCCAACGTCTGCCAGCCTATTGTTGGCTTTGATGGCTTTAGTGTGGTTGGCTGACACCGCCGCTTACTTTTCTGGCAAAACCTTTGGCCGCCGCAAATTGGCGCCAGCGATTAGCCCTGGCAAAAGCTGGGAAGGGGTCTATGGTGCTTTGGTTGCTGTGGCGATCTATGCAGTGATCCTCTCTCAAACCGAGCTGTTGCAATCTTGGTCGTTACCGGTATGGATGTGGGTGCTCGTAGCGTGGTCGCTGACTGCGGTGAGCATTGTTGGTGATTTATTGGAATCGTGGTTTAAGCGTCAAGCGGGGATGAAAGACTCTAGCCAACTACTTCCTGGACATGGTGGTGTGTTGGATAGAATTGACAGTTTGATTGCTGTATTGGCCGTGGCTGCTGCCCTGCAAGCCTATGTCTCTGCTTTCTAGTCTGTCTCTCAACGGCAAAAACGAACGGGATAATCGCGTGAAACAGCAAGTGTCTTCTTCCTCGCCACAATTACTGACGGTCTTGGGTGCGACAGGGACGATTGGCGTCAATACTCTCGATGTCGTCGCACGCCACCCCGACCGCTATCAGGTGTTTGCCTTAAGCGGTGGACAACAAATTGATAAATTGGCTCAACAATGCATCCAATTTCAACCCCGTTATGCGGTAACGCTCGAAGCAGCTAGCGCGGCCCAATTACAACAAGGTCTGCGTCAGCAAGGATGCACCACAGAAGTGTTGTATGGTGCCGAGGCATTACAACAGATTGCTGCCCATCCTGATGTTGACGCCGTGATGGCGGCGATTGTCGGCGCGGCTGGCCTGCCGCCAGCGTTGGCCGCAGCACAAGCCGGAAAAAAGGTGTTATTGGCTAATAAAGAAGCGTTAGTGATGGCCGGTCGCTTTTTTATGGAAGCGGTTACCGAATCTGGTGCGCGTTTATTGCCCATCGATAGCGAACACAACGCGATTTTCCAATCGTTACCGGCTGATTGTGTGTCATTGGCACAAGCTGGGGTGGAGAAAATTATCTTAACCGCCTCGGGTGGGCCGTTCCGACAATTCTCCGCTGAGGCGCTGTCTTCGGTGACGCCTGCCCAAGCCTGTGCTCATCCGAATTGGGTGATGGGGCGAAAAATCTCGGTTGACTCGGCCTCGTTGATGAATAAAGGCTTGGAAGTGATCGAGGCACGCTGGTTATTTGATGCCATACCAGAACAAATTGAAGTGGTGGTGCATCCACAAAGCGTGATTCATTCCATGGTGCGCTACCGTGATGGGTCGGTATTGGCGCAGTTGGGAACCCCTGATATGCGGACGCCGATTGCTCATGCCTTAGCGTGGCCGGAGAGAATCACTGCCGGTGTCGCTGCTTTAGATTTTCTGTCCTTGCCTCCGCTGACCTTCGAACAACCAGACCTTGTGCGTTTCCCCGCATTAAGCTTGGCTTTTGCTGCATTAGAACAGGGGGCTGATGCCCCAGCGGTGTTAAATGCCGCCAACGAAATTGCAGTGGCGGCTTTCTTAGCGGAAAAAATCCGCTTTACTGCCATTCCCCAATTGGTAGAAAACGCTTTGACACACTTTGCCCACGCAAACAGTGGGTGTTTGGATGATTTGTTTGCTTTGGATCAGGCTGTACGCAGTTACACCTTGCAACACGTGGAGCGAATCACATGCTAACCACGGTGTTAGCGTTCTTAGTTGCCATTGGTATCTTGGTGACATTTCACGAGCTGGGCCACTATTGGGTGGCGCGGCGTGCTGGGATTCATGTTCTGCGCTTTTCGGTGGGGTTCGGTAAACCGCTGTTTAGCTGGCGTGATCGTCATGGGACTGAGTGGACATTGGCGCCCATCCCCCTCGGTGGTTACGTCAAAATGCTAGACACTTACGAACCGCAGATGCCCGAGGCTTGGCGTGCCCATACCTTTGCGGCACAACCCGTCTTGGCGCGGATGGCTGTGGTAGCGGCAGGGCCAGCGGCTAATTTGCTGTTGGCGGTGGTGTTTTATGCTGCGCTTGCGTGGTCGGGTACCGAAGCCTTGCGCCCTCTCATTGGTACGGTGTTGCCAGATACCCCAGCGGCACAGGCTGGCGTGAAATCGGGTGACAGGGTTGAGCGAGTCAATGAAACCACCATTGAAGATTGGGCAGGGCTACGCTTGGCACTACTGGATGCCTTGTCGCAACCAGAACAAGCGATTCAACTACACACCGAATATGGTACTCGTACCTTGCCGCCGCCGAATGAGCGTGGTCTCTCGGCAGAGCCGGCGGCAGTCGCTGGTTTGGGATTATTACCACAGCGTTTGCTGCCACAAGTAGCGGCGCTTGAACCTGACTCACCGGCTTTTCAAGCTGGTCTGCGTATTGGTGACACCATTGAGGCAGTCGGTTCACATCCGGTGAAAGAATGGGGCGATTTGGTTCGTGCCCTGCGGCAACAAGGGCAACCGCAACAACCGCTGCTGTTAACCATTCAGCGCGGTGAACAGCGTTTTACCGTGTCAGTCATTCCAAACTGGGTTGATGCCCCAAATGGTCAACGCATCCCCCGCATTGGTGTTGCGCCACAGGTCGATGCGGCATGGTTAGCGCAATTGCAGTTTGAACAGCAAGCTGGCCCGATTGATGGGCTGGTGGTGGCGGTGAGTCGGACATGGCGCGATGTGCGTTTATCGTTCTCGATGTTCTATCGCATGGTATTGGGCGACGTCAGTTTACAAAATCTCAGCGGGCCTTTAACCATCGCTGATTTTGCTGGGCAAACGGCTCGGCGTGGCCTGTCGTCTTATATTGAGTTTTTGGCGTTAATCAGCGTCAGCTTAGCGGTATTAAACCTGTTGCCTATTCCTATGCTGGATGGGGGGCACTTGCTGTATCATGTTGCCGAGTTGGTGAAGGGTAAACCTTTATCAGAACAAGCTCAGGCTTTTGGCTATCGCGTCGGTTTGGTGTTGTTACTGACCTTGATGCTCTTCGCGATTTTTAACGATTTCAACCGTCTTTTCGCGGGATGACCGCCACCTATGAAACTTTCCTACCTTGCTGCTGCTGTTAGCGTGGCCATGGCTCCGGCCTGGGCTGCATCCTCCTTTGTGGTGAAGGATATTCGTGTCGAAGGCGTACAACGTACTGAGCCCGGCACGGTGTTCAATTATTTACCGATTAAGGTCGGTGATACGTTCACTGATGCGCGTGCCGAAGCGTCGATTAAAGCGCTGTTTGCAACCGGTTTCTTTAACGATGTGCGGATTGAGCACGAAGGCGATGTGTTGATTGTCTCGGTGGCTGAACGTCCAGTGGTGGCCGAGTTAATCATTAATGGCTCAAAAGAATTTGATAAAGACCAACTGAAAAAAGCCCTCAAAGAAAATGGGCTGGCCGAATCGCGGATTTTCGACCGCGCTTTGCTCGATTTGGCAACACAAGAACTAAAACGGCAATATTACAGCCGAGGTAAATACTCGGTTGAAGTCAACACTAAAGTCACACCACTAGAACGCAATCGGGTGGCGATTACGTTTGATATTAACGAAGGTGCGGCAGCACGAATTAAATCAATTCGAATCGTCGGCAATCGCGATTTTGAAGAAAAAGAGTTATTAAAAGAATTTTCGCTGTCAACCGGTGGTTGGTTATCTTGGTTTACGAAGGACGATCAGTATTCCAAGCCAAAATTATCTGGTGATTTAGAAAAGTTACGCGCTTTTTATCTGAATCAAGGGTATTTTGAGTTTTCGATTGACTCAACTCAGGTCAGTATTAGCCCTGATAAACAAGATATGTTCCTCACGGTAAATATCACCGAGGGCGCAAAATACACAGTTTCTGATGTCAAACTGGCGGGAGATCTCATTGTTCCCGAACCAGAAATGCGCGATTTACTGCAAATCAAAACCGGCGATATTTTTACCCGAGATAAGGTTAATGGCTCAGTCTCGGCATTAAGCGAACGTTTAGGGCAAGAAGGCTACGCCTTTGCCAATATTAACGTTGCCCCCCAGCTTGATCGCGATAAACAACAAGTGGCGTTTACCTTCTTTGTCGATCCCGGTAAGCGGAGCTATGTGCGCCGTATCAACATTGTCGGTAATACCCGTACTCGTGATGAGGTGATTCGGCGTGAAATGCGGCAGGTCGAGGGCGGTTGGTATGACTCGGCAAAAATTAAGCGTTCTAAAGAACGGGTGGATTTGCTGGGTTACTTCACCGATGTGAATGTCGAAACACCGCCGGTGCCAGATACTGCTGACCAAGTCGATGTCAATTTCTCGGTGAAAGAAAAGCCCACCGGTAACGTTACTTTGGGTGCTGGTTATGCCCAAAATGAAGGCTTGATCTTATCCGCAGGGATTTCACAGTCGAACTTCTTTGGTTCGGGTAAAGCGGTGAGTGCTTCGTTTAACACCTCCAAGTTAAATCGTTACCTCAACCTATCATTTACCGACCCTTACTTCACGATTGATGGCGTGTCGCTTGGTTATGACATTTACACCCGCCGTTACACCCCAAACAATATTGACCGTTACAACTATCAAACCGATACCTCGGGTTTTGCTGTCCGTTTTGGCGTACCGATTACCGAATACGATACTGTCAACTTTAGTTTGGGTGCCGAACACAATAAGGTTGAAGTGTTTGAGGACAGTCCAATTCGCTATCGTGATTTTGTGCGCGATTTCGGCAAGAGCAACCTGACATGGTTAGCCCGCGCCGGTTGGGCACGTGATACCCGTGATAGCGCCCTGTGGCCTACACAAGGTCGGGTGATGCGAGTGAACACCGAATTTGGCTTACCCGGTGGCGATATTGAATACGGTAAATTTGTTCACGCACAACAATGGTTCTTCCCCTTATCAAAAACCTTTACTTTGGCGTTGTCGGGTGAGTTGAGCTTTGTTCAACCTTACGGCAGCACAGAAAAAATGCCGTTCTACCAAAACTTCTTCTTGGGTGGGATTGGTTCATTGCGAGGATTTGAAACCGGCACCATTGGTCCAAAAGACGAAAATGGCGATGCTTATGGCGGAACGCGGCGTGCGGTGGCCAGTGCCGAATTGCTGTTCCCCTTCCCCGGGATGAAAGACGATAAGACCATTCGTGCCAGTGCCTTTGTCGATGCTGGGACATTGTGGGGGGGCGAGATTAAGACCGGTGCTTCTGACGAGATTCGCTACTCTGCCGGTGCTGCTCTGACTTGGTTGTCGCCAATCGGCCCGATGAAATTTAGCTTGGCCTATCCCTTACGTAAGAAAGAAGACGACAAGCTACAGCGTTTCCAATTTACATTGGGCACCACGTTCTAAGGACAAAGGTTGACCATGAGAAAACGGATAAGCACGGGCTTAGCAATCTTAGGTTTGCTGTCGGCATGGCCAGCGGCAGCCGCTGAATTTAAGTTTGGTTATGTCAGCACTGAGCGGATTTACAGTGAGGCAAAACCAGCAGTATTGGCACAACAACGTCTAGAACGTGAGTTTGCTCAGCGCGAACAAGAGCTGAAGAAGTTGGCAGCGCGTGCGCGTGATTTGCAAAGTCGCATTGAAAAAATGAAGCCGGACGACAGCGAACGCCGCAACCGTGAGCGCGAGCTGGCACAGCTAGATCGTGAGTTTCAAGCAAAACAGCGTGAGTTCCGTGAGGACTTGGCATTGCGCCGCAATGAAGAATTTGCTGCTGTACGCGACCGTGCAAACCGCGCTATTCGTCAGTTGGCAGCGCAAGATCAGTTTGATTTGATTTTGCAAGATGCTGTGTATGTCAGCCCGCGCTATGACTTAACCGACCGAGTGTTGAAGGAGTTGGATAAATGAGCCAAACCGTGGGGTTTCATTTATCCGAGTTGGTAGCGGCACTCGGTGGAGAGTGGCGTGGTGAGGATGTGCAGATTAAGGCTGTCGCACCACTAGAAACCGCTGGCGATGGTGATATCGCTTTTCTGGCCAATCCCAAATATCGCCAGCAATTGGCCGCTTGTCGCGCTGCAGCGGTGATTGTGCGTCCAGAATTGGCAGAGCAGGTGCCTAATAGTGCGATTCTGGCTGCAGATCCGTATCTCTATTTTGCTAAAGTTGCGCGGTTACTGCATCCACAACCGCGTTATACACCGACAATTCATCCCTCTGCCGTCATCGGTGATCACAGCGACATTGCGCCATCGGCACATATTGCCGCCCAAGTGGTAATCGGTGCTGGGGTCAAAATCGCTGATGATGTTGTAATTCATGCCGGTTGTGTGGTGGGGGATGGGGTAGAAATCGGTGCTGGCACGGTATTACATCCCCGTGTCACGGTTTACCGTGATTGCCGAATTGGTGCGCGCTGTGTGATTCACAGTGGCGCGGTCATTGGTGCCGATGGATTTGGTATGGCATGGGCTGGGGCTGAGGAAGGGTGGTTCGATATTCCACAAATTGGCCGAGTGGTGATTGAAGACAATGTTCATGTTGGCGCCAATACCACCATCGATCGCGGTGCTTTAGCCGATACGGTGATTGAATATGGTGCGCGTTTGGATAATCAAATTCAAATTGCCCATAACGTCCGTGTTGGCAAATATACCGCGATGGCGGCGTGTGTCGGGGTGGCCGGTTCAACGCGTATTGGTGCCTATTGTATGGTGGGTGGCGCCGGCATGATTTCTGGTCATCTGCAAATTGGTGACCGTGTGCATATCTCGGGCGGAACATTGGTGGCGAAGTCCATCCGTGAACCCGGACATTACACCGCTGTTTATCCATTAGCGACCCATCGTGAATGGACCCATAACGCTGCGCAATTGCGTCAGCTTGATCGATTATACCAACGCGTTAAGACGTTGGAGGCGCAGCAGGCTGCGTCAGAGACTCATTCTTAGGACTTGATTATGAGCGATACTTCGCTACAAACAACCGACATCGAAACCCAGATCGACATTCGCGACATTATGAAATTGTTGCCTCACCGCTATCCTTTTTTGCTGGTTGATCGTGTACTAGAACTGGAAAAAGGCAAGCGCGTTAAAGCATTAAAAAATGTGACCGTGAATGAACAATTTTTTGTGGGACATTTTGAACAATATCCGGTGATGCCGGGGGTATTGATTATTGAAGCCTTGGCACAAGCGGCAGGTATTTTAGCCATCAAAACCCATGATGGTGATGTACGGCAAGAAAACGCACTGTATTTCTTTGTCGGTATCGATAATGCGCGTTTTAAACGTCAAGTGGTGCCGGGCGATCAACTGATTTTTGAAGTGGAAATGTTGCGGGTATCACGCGGCATTGGCAAATTTTCCGCCCGTGCCTTAGTTGATGGTGAATTAGCCTGTGAGGCTGATTTAATGTGTGCGCGGCGGGAGATTTAACACCATGGCCATTCATCCTTCTGCTGTTGTCGATCCACAAGCACAGCTCGACTCTTCTGTTGAAGTTGGCCCCTTCGCGGTGATTGGGCCTGAGGTCACCATTGGCGCTGGCAGCCGTATCGGTGCGCATGTGGTAATCAGCGGCCGCACGCATCTGGGTGAAAACAATGTAATCCATTCCCATGCGGCAGTGGGTTGTGCGCCTCAGGATAAAAAATATCGTGGCGAGCCAACCGAATTGTGGATTGGTCATGGCAATACTATCCACGAATTTTGCACCATCAGTGTAGGTACGGTGCAGGATAAAGGGATTACCCGTATTGGCGACGACAATTGGATTATGGCTTATGTCCACATTGCCCATGACTGTGTTGTCGGTAGCCACACGATTTTGGCGAATAACGCCACTCTTGCCGGTCATGTTGAAGTCGATGATTGGGTGATTCTCGGTGGTCTGACGGCGGTACATCAATTTTGCAAAATTGGCGCCCATGCAATGAGTGCTGGCGGTTCGATTATCGTGCAAGATGTGCCGCCCTATGTGACTGTGGCGGGTAACCATGCCCGCCCCGCGACCATCAATAGCGAAGGCTTAAAACGTCGCGGTTTTAGCAGTGAGCAAATTCGTATTATTCGGCGTGCTTATAAAACCCTCTATCGAGAGGGGTTACCGCTTGAAGAAGCTAAACAACGTATTGCACAAGCAGCAGAGAACGAGCCCGTGTTACAGCTTTTCCCTGACTTCTTTGCGCGTAGCCAACGTGGTGTGATTCGATAATCATGCCTTTGTTTTCTCGTCCTCAGGCCTTAAAGGTGGCCTTGGTTGCTGGAGAAGCGTCAGGCGATACACTCGGCGCACATCTGATCGAAGCCCTGCGGCAACAACGGCCAGACATTGAATGTGTCGGTATTGGTGGCCCCAAAATGGAGGCGCAGGGATTACATAGTTTGTACCCACAAGAAGCGCTGGCGGTGCGCGGTTATGCCGAAGTGTTACGCAGTTTGCCCCGCCTATTGGGTATTCGCCGTGGTTTAAAAAAAGCGTTGTTGGCTGAACCGCCTGATGTATTTATTGGAATTGATGCGCCGGACTTTAATCTTGGCTTAGAAGAAAGCCTCAAAGAAGCGGGTATTTCTACGGTGCATTATGTCAGTCCTTCGATTTGGGCATGGCGGCCAGAACGGATTGAACGCATCAAACGTTCGGTACATCACATCTTAGCCTTGTTTCCAATGGAACCGCCGCTGTACGAAAAAGCAGGGGTGGCGGTTACTTTCGTCGGCCATCCACTAGCACAGCGTTTTCCTGATGTACCCGACCGCGACGCTATGCGCCATCGCCTGCAACTGGCAACTGACAGTCCGGTGTTTGCTATCCTTCCTGGTAGCCGCATCAGCGAAATTGAATACATGGGGCAGCTCTTTTTAGAGGCGGCCTCGCTGATTCACCAAGCCTTACCCGACGCACAGTTTTTATTACCGGTGGCAACACGCCCTACCTTAGATCGGGTGCAAGCGTTGTTAAAAGAGTGGAAGATGGAATCACTGCCATTGCGAGTGCTGTATGGTCATGCCGGTGATGCAATGATCGCGGCGGATGGGGTATTGGTGGCGAGTGGTACGGCAACTTTAGAAGTGGCTTTGGCAAAACGGCCGATGGTAATTAGCTATCGCATTTCCACGATGACTTACCATTTGGTTAAGCATAAGTTGAAACTACCATATGTGGGTTTACCTAACATTCTTTGTGGTCGTTTTGTGGTACCAGAGTTGTTGCAACATGAGGCAACACCAGAAAATCTTGCCAATATGATGTTGCAACACTATGCCGATCCACTGTATCGCGCTTGGTTGGAACAAGAATTTACAGTGTTACATCGTACTTTGCGGGCGGATAGTGCTTTGTTAGCTGCCCAAGCCGTGTTGCAAACCATCGCCTTGCATGGTGGAAAAGAGAAAAAGGGAAACCGGTGAGCGAATGCTTAACTGAGTGGATTGCCGGTGTCGATGAAGCAGGCCGTGGGCCGTTAGCCGGCAGCGTGGTAGCGGCGGCGGTGATTCTCCCTGATGTCTGCCCGATTGTTGGTTTGGCAGATTCGAAAACGCTGTCAGAGAAAAAACGCGATCAACTGGCAGCTGAAATCAAACAACATGCCGTAGCGTGGTGTATTGCCTCGGCATCAGTGGCAGAAATTGATCAGCTCAATATCTTACAGGCCAGCTTGTTAGCGATGCGGCGGGCAGTAGAAGGCTTGGCCTTACAACCGCAACGTGTGTTGGTGGATGGTAATCGTATTCCCAGCGGCTTGACGATGGCGGCAGAGGCGATTGTCAAAGGTGATAGCAAAGTCAAAGCCATTTCTGCCGCTTCGATTTTGGCAAAAACGGCGCGTGATGCCGAATTGGTGTTGTTGGACCAGACCTATCCACAATATGGTTTTGCTGCACATAAGGGCTATCCCACTGCGGCCCATTTAGCCGCCTTAGAACAATTTGGCCCCATTGCAGCTGTTCACCGCCTGAGTTTTGCGCCGGTTAAACGCGCTGTTGCCCAGCAACAGCGCGCCTTGTTCTAATCCTCAGTGTGCTGCTTCGAGCGATTTAGAGACAATTTCGAACACATCGCGGGATAAACCGGCTTGTTGCACAATCGTGGTCAGCTCCTGTTTCATTAACTGCCGTCGTTGGGGTTCTAGCCGTGTCCAGCGGTTAAACAAGCTCACCAAACGTGATGCAACCTGTGGATTAAACTGGTCGATCTCCAACACTTTTTGTGCCAAGAAGCGGTAACCACTGCCATCAGCCGCATGAAAATGCAGCAAATTACGGCCAAAAGAGCCCAAAACTGCACGCGCTTTATTCGGGTTTTTCAAGGAAAAACACGGGTGTTGTAACAAGGCCTCAGTACGATTGAGCGTATCTGGCCGCAGGCTAGCCGCATGAAGCGCAAACCATTTATCCATTACCAACGCTTCTTTTTGCCAACGCTGGGCAAAATCTTCATATAAATGATCGCGTATTGCGCCTTGCCGATCACGCAAAGCACTTAATGCTCCCGCTTGATCGGTCATATTGTCTGCTTTTTGGTATTGCACTTGTGCCAGTTCAACCGCAATGGGGTCGTCCACCGCATTCAAATACGCCAAGCACAGATTCTTTAAACTGCGCCATCCGCTGTCTTCATGGTGGAACGCCGGACGCTGACAACGCTGATACATCGCTTGCCATTCATGGCGCAGACTGCGCGCAAGTGCTGCACGCACAGCTTCCCGAGCTTGCACCAACGCTACTGGATCAACCTCTCCCGGCACGGCTTCAAATAACTCCACCTCACTTGGTAGGGTTAAGGCTAAGGCTTTAAAAGCAGGGTCTAAGCTGTCGCTATGTAAAATTCGTTGCACACCCTCGATAATCACCGCCGGTAGAGCAGCATTGGACGATGGGTGTTCTAACTGTTGCAAAATGGTCTGTCTGAATAAAATCTGACCGGCTTCCCAACGATTAAAAGCATCGGTGTCATGGGCGAATAAAAATGCCAGTTCCTCCGCGCTGTAGTGGTAATGCAGTTTGACCGGTGCCGAGAAATCACGCAGCAGCGATGGAATCGGTAGGTGATCGATATTGATAAACGTAAAACTGTGTTCGCGTTCACGCAAAATTAACACCCGTTCATCGCCCTGCGCCTCAGTTTCCTCTGACATCTGTAACGGATAGGCCTTGCCGTTCGGATCAAACAACGCCACCGTGAGAGGGATCAGAAACGGCGCTTTGTCTGTTTGGCCAGGGGTCGCTGGACAATGTTGTCTGATATGCAAAGTGACACTGTGTGCCGAGGGGCTATAGAACATCTCCACTGCCACTTCGGGTGTGCCTGCTTGGTCATACCATCGTTCAAATTGTGTTAAGTCATATTGATTGGCGTCAGCCATCGCTTGGCGGAAATCATCGCAGGTAACCGCCTGACCATCATGGCGGCGGAAATACAATTCTAGTCCCTTACGGAAACCTTCACGCCCAAATAGCGTTTGGTACATCCGCACCACTTCGGCCCCTTTTTCATACACGGTCATGGTGTAGAAATTATTCATTTCAATATAAGAATCGGGACGAATCGGGTGGGCGGTTGGGCCGGCGTCTTCTGGAAATTGTGCTGTGCGCAGCTGTCGCACATCTTCGATCCGTTTTACAGCACGACTGTATAAATCGGCAGTAAATTCCTGATCGCGAAAAACCGTTAGACCTTCTTTTAGCGATAACTGAAACCAATCGCGGCAAGTCACACGATTACCGGTCCAATTATGGAAATATTCATGACCAATTACCGATTCCACCCCTTCAAAATCAAAATCGGTGGCAGTGTCTTGTCGCGCAAGAACGAATTTTGTATTGAAGATATTGAGCCCCTTATTTTCCATCGCCCCCATATTAAAGTCGCCGACAGCAACAATCATATAAGTGTCGAGGTCGTACTCAAGGCCAAAGCGGTCTTCATCCCATTTCATGGCACGTTTCAATGAACGCAAAGCATGTTGGGTTTTATCCACATCATGGGTTTCGACATAAATTTCGAGGGCAACTTTGCGCCCAGAACGGGTGATATATTCATCGCGTACCACAGCCAACTTGCCCGCTACCACCGCGAACAGATAGCTGGGTTTACGATAAGGATCAACCCATTTTACCCAATGCCGTTTTTTATCAGAAATTCCCTGCCCGACTTTATTGCCATTGGACAATAACACTGGATAGCGTGTTTTATCGGCAATTAATGTGGTAGAAAATTTCGCCATGACATCAGGGCGATCGAGGTAATAGGTGATTTTGCGAAAACCTTCTGGTTCGCATTGGGTAAATAAATTGCCATTAGAAGCATAAAGCCCCATTAAACTGGTATTTTTTTCTGGGAATACTTCGGTTTCGATTTCTAAAATAAAACTTTCTGGTACATCAAATAACGTTAATGTTTCTTCTGTTGAATTGATTTGGTAGCGTTCAGTTGGCCAAACCTCTCCATCTAGCTGAATCAAATTCAGTGATGCCGCACCATGTAATACCAGATCGTTTTGTGCAATAGCGTGATGATTACGTTTAATTAACAACCGTGAATGAACGCGGGTAGATTGGTCACGGATATCAAAAGTCAGATCGATACGATCTACCAAAAATGGCGAGGCCTGATAATCGCGGCGAAGATGAATGGTCGGAGACGAACTGGTTGCAGTCATAATGTTCAGCTAGAGATAAAAAACAATGCCGCCTATTATAAGGCGGCATCTTTAAAAAAGACATAAATTGTTGTTTGTACTGATTTTACACAATCGCGGCTGGCCAGATATTTTGTTGCAATGCAAAATCTGAATGTTGTAAATAACAGGTATCTAAAGGTTTATTTGATAAAATAATTTCAAACTGCAACAAATATTCCCGACGGAGGATGTGGACTGCAATTTTATCACCTGCTTGATAGCCGCTTAATGCACTGTCTAAATCTTTAATCCGTAATCCATTGATTGCTAAAATAATATCGCCACCGGCAAGCCCCGCTTCTGCCGCCGCGCCCCCTTGATAAACTGTGTGTAATTTACACCCTAAGACATCTGTTTGTGTCCGAACGCCCAAGCTAACACCGCATTGTGCTGGGGTGGGTAAAGCGGAGGAAAGGGTGATGGCTTTGCCCTTATCTTGGTCATGCGCTGCAACATGCCAGCTGACATCAATCCCTGCATCGGCTAAGTATTCTGCTAGGGGAAGCGGTTGTGTGCTTCTCAACAGCACATCACATAGCGGCGAAATGTCCCAACCAAGATAAGCACTGGCTAATTGCTCCCATTCCGTTTCGGCCAAGCCTTGTTGGGTTGTCGTAACATGTCGCCACAGGTGACGCATGACATCATCTAACGACTGTGTTTGTTGACTATGGCGTCTAATCGCTAAGTCCAATATCAGTGCTGCTAATGCGCCTTTTTGATAGTAACTGACCACCTCATTGGCAGTATTTTCATCTGGCCGGTAAAATTTAATCCATGCGTCAAAGCTTGATTCTTCCAAGGTTTGTCGCTGTTGTCCTGGTTGGCGTTGAACGTGGCTTATGCTATGAGCAAGTTTGTTGCAGTAGGTCTCGAACGACATCAGCCCTGCGCGCAAAACGAACAATTCATCGTAATACGAGGTAATACCTTCAAAGGCCCACAATAAACGTGTATAGCTTTCTGCTTGTAGCTGATAGGGCGTAAAGGCTTGCGGCTTGATGGTTTTGACATTCCAAGCATGGAAATATTCGTGGCTAATCAAGCTCAGTAAATCTAAATAGTCATCGTTGGTTTGTGTGGTATTGTGCAGGGGCAAAGCCTTGCGATCAGCCAGTAGAGCAGTGCTTGATGTATGCTCTAAACCGCCATACAAGCCATCTCCAACATGTAACAGAAAGACATAGCGTGTAAACGGTGTTTCTCCACCAAAAAAACGAATCTGCTCGCGGCAAATCGCTGCGGTGTCGTTGACTAAACGAGCGATATCCACCCGTTCATCCGCTCCCGATAAAACAAATTCATGGGGAAGCCCCTCAACATCAAAGCAAACTCGCTGAAACGAACCGATTTCTATGGGACAATCGATCAAATGTTGATAATCGGTGGCGGTATAGCGTCCCCAACCCAGTGAATTGACGTTCTGTGCAGGTAGGGCAGTGGCAACTGCCCAGTTTGGGTTGCCAAAAGCAGAAAGACCGAGAGAAAAAGTCGCTTCTGTGACGTTTTCTAGCTCGAGGCAAACACATGCTGGATTGATAAATACCCGCTGTTGGTCTCGGTAGGCACCGCGAACTGATAAATCGTAAGCATAAACTGTGTAGCGTACGGTAAAATGGGTTTCCGTTGCTGCAACGCACCAACGGTGTTTATCGATTTTTTGACATAACAAAGGTTGACCTTGTGCTGTCGTTGCTGTGATGGCGTGCAGATGACGTGAGAATTCGCGGATAAGATAGCTACCAGGTATCCATGTTGGTAGCATGAGTTGTACGTTTTGCGGTGCTGGAAGCGTAATCTCGATAGCAACATCTAATGCTTGTGCGTGGGTGGGGTGTGCTGAGATCTGATAATGAACAGTAAACATGTGATTTGCTCGTCGTTAGGCCGAATACGCTTGATGTAGGTCAATAAGATGTCAAGACATGACAATACAATCCAGCTACCACAGCCCATGTAGCGTTGGTACAAAGCCCGTCTGGATGTAGAATAGCGCGGTGCAATATGTCGGTCCGATACAAAAGCATCTGTTTCGGGCAGGGTGATCCACCGGTAATAATGTCAAGTTTCAAAAGTTGGGATGTTGAAACGACAGGAAAGTCATCTCTAGATAAGGTGTTGGGATGAGATTTCAAGCTGGTGGCGGAGGGACGTGCCGTCAATAGCCTAAGTGCGGCGACCTCGCAAGATTTTACGTTTGTAACCTTGGAGAAACCTTAAATGGAAACGCAATCCACTTATAATTATAAGGTGGTGCGCCAATTTGCCATCATGACCGTGGTCTGGGGGATTGTTGGCATGCTGGTTGGCGTGATTATCGCCGCCCAGTTGGTGTGGCCCGAGCTGAATTTTGGCCCGTGGTTTCACTTTGGCCGTCTGCGCCCCCTGCATACCAATGCGGTGATTTTTGCTTTTGGTGGCTGTGCGCTGTTTGCTACGTCTTACTATGTTGTTCAAAGAACTTCTCAAGTTCGTCTATTCGCTGAAAAGCTGGCTTCCTTTACCTTCTGGGGTTGGCAGCTGGTGATTGTATTGGCCGCAGTAACTCTGCCACTCGGCTTTACATCGGGTAAAGAATATGCCGAATTGGAATGGCCAATCGATATCCTGATCGCTGTGATTTGGGTGTCGTACGCAATCGTGTTCTTCGGCACCATCGCTGTGCGTAAAGTGAAACACATTTATGTGGCCAACTGGTTCTACGGCGCGTTTATTCTGGCCGTTGCCTTGTTGCACATTGTGAATAGCATGGCGTTGCCTGTTTCCTTCACCAAGTCTTACTCTGCTTATGCTGGTGCAGTGGATGCCATGGTGCAATGGTGGTATGGCCACAATGCGGTGGGTTTCTTCCTGACCGCTGCCTTCTTGGGCATGATGTACTACTTTGTGCCAAAGCAAGCGGGTCGTCCTGTTTATTCCTACCGTCTGTCGGTGGTGCACTTCTGGGCGTTGATCTTCACCTACATGTGGGCAGGTCCTCACCATCTGCACTACACCGCGCTGCCTGACTGGACTCAGTCGATCGGTATGGTGTTCTCGCTGATTCTGCTGGCTCCAAGCTGGGGTGGTATGATTAACGGTATCATGACCCTGTCTGGCGCATGGCACAAACTGCGTACTGACCCTGTGTTGAAATTCTTGGTTGTGTCGTTGTCCTTCTATGGTATGTCCACCTTCGAAGGCCCAATGATGTCGATCAAAACCGTGAATGCCTTGTCGCACTACACCGACTGGACTATAGGTCACGTTCACTCTGGTGCTTTGGGTTGGGTGGGCTTTATCAGTATCGGTTCTATCTACTACTTGGTGCCACGCTTGTTCGGTCGTGAACAAATGTACTCCAACAAACTGATTGAAGCGCACTTCTGGATGGCAACCGTTGGTGTTGTGTTGTACATCGCGGCACTGTGGATCTCGGGTGTGATGCAAGGTCTGATGTGGCGTGCGCTGAACCCAGATGGCACTTTGACCTACGCCTTTGCTGAAGTGGTGAAAGCAACCTATCCGTACCACTTCATTCGTCTGCTGGGTGGCTTTATGTATCTGGCTGGTATGTTCCTGATGGCCTACAACGTACTGCGTACCGCTGGCCTCGGTCGTGCTGTGGACGCCAAGATTCCGGCTCTCTCCACTCACGCTCACGCTTAAGGTCGAGGTTTAACACTCATGGAAAAAATTCAGAAACTTATTGAGGAACGCGTCGGTTATTTGATCGTGCTGACCTTCCTCGTCATCAGTGTGGCAATGTTGGTGGAAATTTTGCCCTTGATGTTCCAAAAATCAACCACTCAGCCAGCACCAGGGGTCAAGCCTTATACCGCTTTGCAACTGACGGGTCGTGATATCTATGTGCGTGAAGGTTGCTACAACTGTCACTCACAGATGATTCGTCCGTTCCGTTCCGAAACTGAGCGTTATGGTCACTACTCTGTTGCGGGTGAGTCGGTTTACGATCGTCCATTCCAGTGGGGTTCGAAGCGGACTGGTCCAGACTTGGCTCGTGTTGGCGGTCGTTACTCTGATGAGTGGCATCGTGTGCACTTGATCAATCCTCGTGATGTGGTGCCCGAGTCCAATATGCCCGGTTTCCCTTGGTTAGAGAAAAACTTGGCTGACGCTGATGGCGTTGCTGCCAAGATGAAAACGCTGCGTACTCTGGGCGTTCCTTACACCGATGAAGAAATCGCTAACGCTAAGAGCGAAGTGGAAGGTAAATCTGAAATGGATGCAATGATTGCCTATCTGCAAGGTCTTGGTCTGGCTATTAAAAATACCCGCTAATACGGAAAATTATCATGGGTGATACCGCTAATCTGATTCGTACCATCGTCACGGTGATGGGTATTGTGTGTTTCTTGGCGATTGTGTTCTGGGCTTATAGCCGAGCGCCTAAGCAGCGCTTTGATGAGGCTTCTAACCTGCCTTTTGCAGACGAGGCTTCGGATCGTCCACAGCAAGCACCGTCGGGTCAGACAGCGGGCTCCCTTGGAGCAAAACAATGAGTGACTTCGTAAGTGATTTCTGGAGCATCTGGATCTCGGCGATTGTCATCATCGGTATTGTCGGCCTGACATTACTGTTGACGACTCAAGCTAAAGCCAAAACGGTCAAAGCTGGTGAAAAAGTTGAGACGATGGGTCATGTGTGGGACGGTGACCTTGAGGAATATAACAACCCACTGCCGAAATGGTGGATGTGGATGTTCTACCTCACCTTGATCTTCGGCGTAGCCTACTTGGTGTTATATCCAGGTCTGGGGACGTTCAAAGGGATTCGCGGCTGGACTTCGGTGGGTCAGTACAAAGAAGAACGTGCACAAGCTGAAGCAAAATACCAACCTTTATACGATCGCTACTTAAAAGTGAGCGTGGAAGAGTTGGCAAAAGATCCTGAAGCGCGTGCGATGGGTAATCGTTTGTATCAAACCTACTGTATGCAGTGCCACGGTGCTGATGCTCGCGGTGCAAAAGGGTTCCCAAATCTGACTGACAACGACTGGCTGTATGGTGGTTCGGCAGAAAAAATTCACGAAACTTTAGTGAATGGTCGTATTGGTCAAATGCCAGCCTTCGGTGCTGCGTTTGGTGAAGAAAAAGTGCGTGATACCGCTAACTATGTGTTGTCGTTGTCCGGCAAAAAGCATGATGCTGAGCGTGCAACTCGTGGTAAAGAAGCATTTAATGCGGTCTGTGCAGCATGTCACGGTCCTGATGGTAAAGGTAACCAAGCAATTGGTGCGCCTAACCTGACTGACAACGTATGGTTGTATGGCAGCACTGAGAAAGTCATCATGGAAGGTATCACCAACGGTCGTAAGAACCAGATGCCAGCTTGGAATGAGTTCTTAGGCGAAGGCAAAATTCATTTGCTGACCGCTTATGTATGGGGTTTGAGCAACAACGCTGCGAAATAATTTTGCGCTGTTGACCACCTAAGATAACGCCCTCACCTGTTGAGGGCGTTGTTTTTTTAAGGGTATAGCGATGTGGTTAGCGACAATAACTGGGGTAGGGTTGGGTTTAGGGTTGCGAACAGGATTCCATTGGTTAATCCGGCGCGGATTGCGTGCGCCACGGTTGCCACATCATACTCAACCCAGTGAGTTTGGTTTATCCGCAGAAAATCTGTTTATTACCACCAAAAACCAAAAAAAGTTATTTGCTTGGTGGCTGCCTTGCGCAGCGCAACCACGCCCGACGCTATTGGTGATGCATGGCTGGGGTAGCAATGCGGCATTGATGTTGCCGTTGGTTTCTCCATTACTGCAGGCTGGTTTTCATGTCTTGCTATTAGAGGCGCGTTGTCATGGTCGTAGTGACGACGACAGTTTTGCTTCATTACCACGTTTTGCGGAAGACATTGAAGCTGGGATTACGTTCTTAAAACAACATTCCCTGTGTCAACAACAGCCAATTGCTTTACTGGGGCACTCGGTAGGCGCCGGTGCTGCTTTATTGGTTGCCAGTCGGCGCCGTGATCTATTCGCACTGGTTAGTGTGGCTGCTTTTACGCATCCTGAAACGATGATGCGCCGTTGGTTAGCAAGTAAACGTATTCCCATGAAACCGATTGGGGCATATATCTTGCGCTATGTGCAGAAAGTGATTGGCTACTCGTTCGACAATATCGCACCTATCCGTTCGATCGATAAATTGCGTTGTCCAGTGCTGATTTTGCATGGCGAACATGATCAGACCGTGCCGATGTCAGAGGCACAAGCCCTCTATCAAGCCGCCCCATTCGGCCTTGGTCAATTGCGTGTCAGTCAAGGCGATCATGAGGGGTTTGCTGATATGGCGGCTGAAGCGCAGGCCGTGGTGCGTTTCCTGCGCGTGCATCTTGATCAGCAGCAAACAGCAGTCTCATCGTCCCCGCAGGAACAACTGATCGAGCTCTTGGAGTGATAATGTGCGCCAAGTGGGGCGGCCATGATTGCATTGACCACTGCGTTCGGTTTCTTCCATATCGCGCAACAAAGCATTCATTTCCGTCAGACTCAGTTGTCGATTGGCTCTGACTGCACCATGACAGGCCATGGTGGCAAGTAAATGATCAAGTCGTTCTTGTATCACGCGGCTGCTACCAAACTCGTGAAGTTCGGCCAAGGTGGCACTGAGCAAGGGTATCGGGTCGGCTTTTTCCAACGCCGCTGGAATGGCATGTAGCACAATTTGATTCGGTTCATTGAGCGTAAAGGTAAAACCTAATTGGCTTAAGGTGGATTGGCCTTGTTCGGCGGTGACCCATTCGATCGTGCTTGCGGCATAGCTATACGGCAATAATAAGCTTTGACTGGGTAAGCTTTGGTCGCGGTGAAAGGCGTTTTTCAGTCTTTCATACACAATGCGCTCATGGGCTGCATGCATATCGACAATGACCAAACCTGTTTCCGCTTGCGCCAGAATATACACCCCATGTAGTTGGCCTATGGCAAAGCCGAGTGGAGGAAAGCGCGATTCTGGTGCTGATGATTCTAAGACCGTTGGGGTTGGTGCGGTGAGGGGTGTTGTCGCACGGATACTGGGCTCTTGCAATAAAGCATCATCTTGTATCCCCTTAAACAAAGTTTGATAAAACGCCAGTCCTTTTCCCCCATTCTGTTGAACCCGCTCCGATGTAGGGGCACTAGAACGAGATGGACTGTGCAATGAAGCATTTTCCCGTGTTGAATTGGAGGAGGCACTGGCGGGTGGAGTGATTGTTGCGACAGGGCTGCTTGGTGTGGGCTGCTGCTGAGGGGGGGGCGAGGCTGTAACAGAAGCCACCGGTGTTGGTGTGCTAAAAATATGACCGGCTCGGGTTTCTGACAACACTTGATGTGCGGCCTGAAATACAAAACGATGAATGGCCTGACTATCACGAAAGCGAATTTCTGTTTTGGTGGGGTGGACGTTGACATCAACCTCTTCAGGGGGCAATTCAAGAAACAGCACATAGTGCGGCTTAATCTCATGATGTAACACATCGTGATAAGCCTGTCGTAAAGCGTGTTGTAACACCTTATCACGTACAAAACGACCATTTACAAAGCAAAACTGCACTTCACGTTGTCGATGTGGCAGGGTGGGATGTCCTAATATCCCCTGCAGCTTAAGATGCGCCGCTTGTGTTTTTAATTTCAGCCCATGTTGGGCGAATTCTTCCCCTGCAATTGCTGCAATACGCTCATCGGGGGTATGACTGCCAAGACGTAAAATCTGTTTTTGGTTGTGTTTGAGTAAAAAAGCACAGTGTGGCCATGCTAGGGCCAATCGTTCAACCACGGCATGACATTGGGCAAACTCAGCGGAGGCTGTTTTGAGAAACTTACGTCGGGCAGGGGTGTTGAAATATAAATCAGCAATCTCGATACTGCTGCCGACGGTACGAGGACAGGGTTCGGGTTCGGATAGCACCCCATTTTCTGCCTGAATCGACCAGCCTATTTCGCAATCTTCAGTGCGGCTGCTAAGGGTGAGTCGAGAAACTGCCGCAATCGAGGCCAAGCCTTCGCCACGAAACCCCAGCGTATTCACCTGTTGCAAGTCTTCTAGCGCTTGGATCTTTGAAGTGGCGTGTCTTTGTAGGGCTAACGGCAAATCTTCTGCCGGAATCCCCATGCCATCATCTTGCACCCGAATGAGCTTGGTACCGCCCTCTGCAAGATCAATCGCAATGCTATGTGCACCAGCATCAAGGCTGTTTTCTAAAACTTCTTTTAATGCAGAGGCAGGACGCTCAACCACTTCACCTGCGGCAATTTGGCTAATCAAGAGCGAGGATAGGGCTTGGATACGTTTTGGTTGCATAGCGTGTGATTTCAATTAGGCAGCAGATTTACGGTGGCGCACAATTTCAATTACACCCGGTAAAATAGACAGAATAATAATGGCAAAAATCAGTACGCTCAGATTTTGCTTCACCCACGGTAAATTGCCGAATACATAGCCAGCATAAGCAAAACCACATACCCAGAGGACAGCACCGATGACATTATAAGATAGGAATTGGCGATAGCTCATGCTACCCACTCCTGCGACGAATGGCGCGAAGGTTCGAACAATGGGAACAAAACGAGCAATAATAATAGTTTTTCCACCATGTTTCTCATAAAAAGCATGGGTTTTATCTAAATATTCACGCCGAAAAACACGAGAATTGGGTCGATCAAACACAGTCAACCCTAGTTTCTGTCCAATATGGTAATTCACTGTATCGCCTAAAATGGCTGCAATCAGTAGGGTGATGACCATCAAATGAATATCAAATGCTCCTGTTGCAGCAATGGCACCAGTCACAAACAAAAGTGAATCACCAGGTAGGAATGGGGTAACCACTAAACCTGTTTCACAAAAAATAATTAAAAATAAAATTAAAAACAGCCAAGGCCCATATTGACTGGCTAATTCTGCTAAGTGGCGGTCGATATGAAGAATGAAATCAACCAAAAACCAGACGAAATCCATACTCAACCTCAGATGAAAAAATAACCGCCAGCATACTGTAAAAAGCAGCTGGCGGGCTTAAGGCAAAATGAAAGAGGTCTGCGATTTACACGACGGCTTCTTCTTTTGGTTTTGGCTGCTTAATCAGATTCTCACGTGAGACGCCTAAAAACATTAACAGTGGGCTGGCGACTAAAACAGACGAATAAATGCCAAATACAATGCCGATGGTTAAAGCTAATGCAAAATAGTGCAAGCTAGGGCCACCAAACAGTAACATGGCTAATACCATCATTTCGGTTGAGCCGTGGGTGATAATTGTCCGGCTCATGGTGGCTGTGATGGCGTTGTCGATAATTTCTGCCACGCTACGACCGCGCATACTCGGTTTGCGGAAGTTTTCACGAATACGGTCAAACACCACCACCGATTCATTCACTGAGTAGCCCAGCACCGCTAGCACAGCGGCCAACACGGTTAGAGAAAACTCCCATTGAAAAGCAGCAAAGCACCCCAGAATGATAATTACATCATGCAAGTTAGCAATAATTGCTGAGACCGCAAACCGCCATTCGAAGCGCATGGCTAGATAAGCCATGATGCCAACAATCACTAGGCTGAGGGCGGTTAAACCGTGAGTGAGTAATTCTTCTCCCACCTGCGGCCCGACAAATTCCACTTTCCGTAATTCGACTTGGCTACCATTGGCTTTGAGTGCTGCTAAGACCTCATTTGACAGCTGAGCAGAACTTTTATCATTCTGATTTTGCAAACGAATCAGGACATCACGTGTGGTGCCGAGGCTTTGTACCGTTGGTTCGCCTTGCGACACTTTGGCAACCTGCTCGCGAATCGTTTCCAGATTTGCCGCTTGTTGATATTGCACTTCCATCACCGTGCCGCCGGTAAATTCTACCGAAAGGTTTAGCCCTTTCCATAACAGAAAGACCACGGCTAGCACAAAGGTCAGTAAAGAGATTGCCGTTGTGAGCTTGCCATAGCTCATAAACGGAATGTCTTTTTTAAAGCTGAATAATTCCACGTCGACTCCTCAACCTAGGTCGAAAAAACCTAAACCGATAATTTGTTGATACGGCGACCGCCATAGACCAAGTTAACAATGCCGCGTGATACCAAAACAGCAGAGAATACCGAGGTCAAAATACCAAGACAATGCACTACGGCAAAACCACGAACGGGGCCCGAGCCAAAAATCAATAATGCCAGACCTGCAATCAGCGTGGTGATATTCGAATCAAGAATTGTCGCCCATGCATGTTCATAACCAGCTTTAATAGCCGATTGTGGTGGCACACCATTTTGTACTTCTTCTCGTACCCGTTCGTTAATCAACACGTTTGCGTCAATTGCCATCCCCAAAGTCAAAGCAATCGCCGCAATGCCGGGTAGCGTGAGCGTAGCTTGTAGCATCGACAGTAAAGCAACCAGCATTAACACATTACATGCCAGCGCAATGACTGAAATTACCCCGAAAACACGGTAGTAGATCGCCATAAACAAAGCCACAGCGGCAAAACCGTATAAGGTTGAGTTAAAGCCTTTCTCGATATTTTCTTTACCTAAAGAAGGGCCAACTGTGCGTTCCTCGATAATGTTCATCGGCGCAGCAAGTGAGCCAGCACGCAGTAATAAGGCAATATCACTGGCTTCTGCGGCGTTCATGGAGCCCGAAATTTGCACACGGCCACCACCGATTTCACTGCGGATGACTGGGGCAGTGACAACCTCACCTTTACCCTTTTCAATCAGCACCATTGCCATTCGCTTGCCGATATTGTCCGCTGTGACTTGGCGGAAGATACTGGCACCAGTGGAATCGAGGTTGATATGAACTGCTGCCGTACCATTTTCATCAAAACCGGGTTGAGCATCGTTGATATTGTCGCCTGTGAGTTCGACTTCTCGTTTGACCAGAATTTTTTGCGAACCCTGTGCACTCAACTCATCCAATAATTCATAACCTGCAGGAATAACACCGGAGAGGGCTTCGGCCAACTTACTTGGCTCATCTTCCACCATCCTAACTTCCAAGGTGGCTGTGCGGCCTAAAATATCTTTGGCTTTAGCAGTATCTTGTACCCCGGGTAATTGCACGACAATCCGATTGGCACCAGATTGTTGAATCACGGGTTCTGCCACCCCTAACTCATTGACACGATTATGTAATGTTGTGATGTTTTGGCGGATAGCATCCCCTTGGATTTTGATCATTTCCGCTTCGGTCAAGCTCAATCGTAGAATGCGGCTGCTCTCATCTGCTTTAAGTGAAAGATTGGGAAGTTTGTCACGAACGAGTGCTTCAACCTTTTGCAGTTCAGCCTCATCACGCATAGAAATTTCAATATTGTCGCGATGGCGTTTCAAACTGCCATAACGAATTTTTTGTGCTCGCAACTCGCGTCTGACGTCACCAGCATAGCGTTCTAAGGTTTTGTCCACCGCTGCATTCATGTCAACTTCTAGCAAGAAATGAACACCGCCACGCAGATCCAACCCGAGGAACATCGGGTGTGCTTTCAGTTGAGTGAGCCATGTTGGCGACGCTGCTAATAGATTAAGCGCCACAATGTAGTTGTCACCGATTTCTTGTTGTACCAAGTCACGGACTTTGATTTGGGTATCGGTATCGTTCAGCCGAATTTTCAGGCTATTGCCATCAAGAAAAATACCATTAGCCTGAATTTTTTCATTGGCCAGTCGTTTCTCAATCCGTTGCATGAGATTGGTATCAACGGGCAGGGCTTGCCGAGTGCTAGAAACCTGGACGGCAGGCGTTTCACCGTAGAAGTTAGGCAAAGTGTAAACCGCACTGAGCAATAAGGTCACTGCAATGACCAAGTATTTCCAGAGGGGATATCGATTCATGAGACGAGCGCCAGATTAAGAGAAATGAAGCCTGCCACGATGATAAACATGGCAGGCCTGAGGGATAAGCTTGTTGAGCATTGAAGCTGGGACAAGCTGATCAATCCTTATTGAGGCTTGAAGCTGCCTTTTTCCAGTTTCATGCCAATAGCTTCACGGCGTACTTGAATGGTGACATTCGAGGCAATTTCTAAGCTGACATTTTGTTCTTCCAGCTTAACGATACGACCCACAATGCCTGCTTGTGTGACAACCTCATCGTTTTTTTGCAGTGCTTCTAACATCGCTTTATGTTCTTTTACCTTTTTCTGTTGGGGCCGAACCAGTAAGAACCAGAACAAGATAAAAATACCGATCATCGGCAAAAATTGCATGAAATCGATACCAGCAGGGGCGGCAACGTTGGCATAAGCAGGGGTAATAAACAACATGAGACTCAATGCTCCTTGAGGGAAAAATGCAAATTAAACAAGAATTGTAACGGTGATTGTTTTGGAAAATCTATCGGCTTGCGATAGATGGTCTATTCTGTCCCTCGGGCACGGTTGTGATGGAACTCCATCACAAACTGATCAAAACGATCTTCTTCAATCGCGTTCCGCATCTCTTTCATTAGCTGTTGATAGTAATGCAAGTTGTGCACCGTATTTAAGTGTGCACCTAAAATCTCGCCTGCACGATGCAGATGATGTAAGTAGGCGCGGCTGAAATGGCGGCATGTATAACAATCACAACTCTCATCGAGTGGACGTTCATCGTTTTTGTGGCGTGCGTTACGGATTTTGAGGTCACCAAAACGGGTAAACAACCAACCATTACGCGCATTGCGCGTGGGCATCACACAATCAAACATATCAATACCATTTGATACGCCATGCACCAAGTCTTCTGGGGTACCGACGCCCATCAGATAGTGAGGTTTCTCTGCTGGCAGCATATCTTTCATTTCTGCCAACATTCGGTACATTTCGGGTTTGGGTTCACCGACAGATAAACCACCGATGGCATAGCCATCAAAGCCAATCTCCATCAATCCAGCGAGGGATTCACGCCGGAGATCGGTGTAGAGATTGCCCTGAATAATCCCAAACAGCGCATTGGGGTTTTCTTGTTCGTCAAAGGCCGTGCGCGAGCGTTTTGCCCAGCGCAGTGATAAACGCATGGACTCCGCTGCACGTTGATGATCGACTTGGCCTGGGGTGCACTCATCAAAAATCATTACAATGTCTGAGTTAAGGCTTTTTTGAATCGCCATCGATTTTTCTGGTGAGAGGAATAATTTGTCACCATTGATCGGTGATTGAAAAGTCACCCCTTCCTCGGTGATTTTTCGCAATTCACCCAAGCTAAAGACCTGAAAACCACCAGAGTCGGTCAGAATTGGTTTATCCCAGCCAATAAAGCGGTGTAAGCCGCCAAACTGTTCCACCACGTCTAAGCCCGGACGTAGCCATAAATGGAAAGTATTGCCGAGGATGATTTGTGCATCGATAGCGTGTAAATCGGCTGGGCTCATTGCCTTAACCGAGCCATAAGTACCGACTGGCATAAAGACCGGTGTTTCAACCGTGCCGTGGTTTAAGGTTAAGGTGCCACGCCGCGCACCACCTGCGCTGGTTTTTTTGACGGAAAATTTGAGCATGTTATCAAGAGCAAGCTTGCTGAAAAATTAGCCGACAAGTATACCCCACTCCCCTTAAGTGAAAATTTTTTCAAAAAGGGCTTGCGTTCCGCAAAGGGCATCTGTATAGTTCGTGTCTCTCAACGACAGGCGCGTAGCTCAGTTGGTTAGAGCGCCACCTTGACATGGTGGAGGTCGTTGGTTCGATTCCAATCGCGCCTACCAAAATTCCAAAAAGGATAACTCAAATGGCTGTGCGAACTACCACTACCCACCCATAAACTGACATGGTTGGGCCATTTGAGGCAATTCTCGAAAAAGTGCGGCTCCGGCCGCACTTTTTTTTCGTCTGTCGTTTTCTTCTGAATGGTTATTTCCTGAATACACGCGCACTGGGTGCGCTGGAGACATCATGCCTGATATTCGCTTGCCGGACGGTTCGATCCGTTCTTTTGCGCAGCCGGTAACGGTTGCTGAGGTGGCCGCGTCAATTGGTGCGGGCTTGGCTCGTGCTGCCCTTGCTGGTCGTGTGGATGGGGTATTGGTTGATACCTCGTTTTTGATTGAACAGAATGCCGACCTTGCCATTGTCACCGATAAAGACAGTGAAGGCCTCGAAGTTATTCGCCATTCAACCGCACACTTATTAGCTTTTGCCGTAAAAAGTCTGTTTCCTGAAGCACAAGTGACCATTGGGCCTGTGATCGAAAATGGCTTTTACTACGATTTTGCCTATACCCGCCCATTTACCCCCGATGACCTCGAGGCCATCGAAAAGAAAATGGCGGAATTGGCAAAACAAGACATTCCTGTTTCTCACCGTGTGGTCAGCCGCGATGAGGCGATCGCTTTCTTCAAAGAACAAGGCGAACACTACAAATGTGAGCTGATTGCGGCAATTCCTGAAGGCGAAAAAATTAAGTTGTACACCGAAGGGCTGTTCACTGATTTATGTCGTGGCCCGCACGTACCTTCTACTGGTCGCTTGAAAGTGTTCAAGCTGATGAAAGTGGCGGGTGCCTACTGGCGCGGTGATGCAAAAAATGAAATGTTGCAGCGTATCTACGGCACTGCATGGGCGAAAAAGGAAGACTTAGAAGCCTATTTGCACATGCTTGAAGAGGCCGAGAAACGCGACCACCGCAAATTAGGCCAACAGCTCAACTTGTTCCACATGCAAGATGAAGCCCCTGGCGCGGTGTTTTGGCACCCTAAAGGCTGGCGTTTATTCAATAGCCTGATTAACTACATGCGCGATCGTCAGGAAGAAGCTGGCTATGTCGAGGTGAATACCCCCGATATGATGGATCGTAGCCTGTGGGAAATCTCCGGCCACTGGTTTAACTATCACCACCACATGTACACCACGACCACAGAGGATGAGCGGGTCTATGCGCTCAAGCCGATGAACTGTCCTGGTGCGGTGTCGATGTTTGCCCAAGGCTTGAAGAGCTATCGCGATTTACCATTACGCATGGCCGAGTTTGGTAAAGTGCATCGCTACGAGCCTTCTGGTGCGTTGCATGGTCTGTTGCGTGTACGTCACTTCACACAAGATGATGCCCATATTTTCTGTACCGAAGAGCAGATGGAAGGTGAATGTCGCGATGTGGTGAAGCTGATTCTCGACATCTATAAAGACTTTGGTTTTGATAATGTCATCATTAAATTGTCCACTCGGCCAGAAAATCGCATCGGTTCGGACGAAGTATGGGATAAATTAGAAGGTGCATTAGCCGGCGCTTTAGAAAGCATGGGTATGCCTTATCAGCTCTTCCCCGGCGAAGGCGCATTCTATGGTCCGAAACTAGAATTTGTATTGCGTGATGCCATCGGTCGCGATTGGCAATGTGGCACTTTACAGGTCGATATGAACCTGCCAGAACGTTTTGATATTGCCTATGTTGCTGAAGACAATACGAAAAAACGTCCGGTGATGCTGCACCGCGCCTTGTTTGGTTCGTTGGAACGTTTCACTGGGATTTTGATTGAACACTATGCTGGTGCTTTCCCAATGTGGTTGGCACCATTGCAAATGGTGGTCGCTAATATCTCGGAAGCACAGGCCGATTATGCCCGTGACGTTGCACAAAAGCTGCGTCAGGCAGGGTTGCGTGTTGAACTTGACTTGAGAAACGAGAAGATTAACTATAAAATCCGCGAACACAGTTTGCAAAAGTTGCCATACCAGTTAATCGTGGGTGACAAAGAAAAAGCAGACAACTTGGTCGCTGTTCGTTCCCGCTCGGGTGAAAATTTAGGTCAAATGTCTTTAGATGCGTTTATTGAGCGCATGAAAGCAGAAACCGCCCAAAAACGTGCAGCACAATAAGATTTAAGTTTGGAGGAATTGCCATCGCTCAGGAACGCGAACCACGAATCAACGGCGAAATTACCGGCCGTGAAGTTCGTTTGGTAGGAAATGAAGGCGAGCCACTCGGCATCGTGAATTTACGTGAGGCTTTTGCGAAAGCAGAAGAGTTAGAGTTAGACCTGGTTGAAATTGCACCGAATGCCCAGCCACCTGTTGTCAGGATCATGGACTACGGTAAATTCAAATATCAGGAGAGCAAGCGTAAGCACGAAGCCAAGCTCAAGCAAAAACAGATTCAAGTGAAAGAAGTCAAATTCCGTCCCGGTACCGATGACGGCGATTACAACGTTAAAGTGCGTAATCTGACTCGCTTCTTGAACGAAGGTGATAAAGCAAAAATCACGCTCCGCTTTAGAGGGCGTGAAATGGCTCACCAAGAATTAGGCTTGGCTTTGTTAAAACGGGTGGAAGCTGATTTGGCGGAATACGGCGTTGTCGAGCAGTTCCCCAAAATGGAAGGCCGTCAGATGGTCATGGTCATGGCACCAAAGAAAAAGTAATCTGACAGCTTTCCGGTAAGAATTAACTGGTGCGGCAGGGCAACCTGCCGCTCTGGTTTTTGCGAGAAATGGTTATCTCTCGCACAAAAGCGGGGCACAAAGGTGACTAAGTGTCGATTATCGACCACCTTGTGCCGAATCTAAAAAATAGGTTGTAGGATTATTTCCATGCCAAAAATGAAAACCAAATCGGGTGCAAAAAAACGCCTGAAAGTGTTGGGTAACGGTGGTGTGAAGCGCTCGATGGCCTTCAAACGCCACATTCTGACCAAGAAAACCACGAAGAACAAACGCCAGTTGCGCGGTACCACCATGGTACACGCCAGCGATATGGCTTCCGTTCGTGCTATGTTGCCCTACGCTTAAGGAGTTAATCTATGCCTCGCGTTAAACGCGGTGTTACCGCCCGTGCTCGTCACAAGAAAATTCTTGCTTTAGCCAAAGGCTATCGCGGCCGTCGTAAGAACGTCTATCGCATCGCTAAACAGGCGGTGATGAAAGCCGGTCAATATGCTTATCGCGACCGTCGTCAACGTAAGCGTCAGTTCCGTCAATTGTGGATTGCTCGTATCAATGCTGCTGCGCGTGAGTGCGGTTTGCCATACAGCAAATTCATGAACGGCCTGAAAAAAGCCGCGATTGAAATCGACCGTAAAGTGTTGGCCGATTTGGCTGTGTTCGAAAAAGCCGTGTTTGCTCAATTGGTGGAAAAAGCCAAAGCCAGCCTCGCAGCTTAATCGACAGCATAAGAGAAGGGAGGCTTTGCCTCCCTTTTTTTATCCCTGTGCGGTTTCGATTGTGAACAACATTTGACGCCAAAGTGTGGTGGCACCTTGCCGTGAAGTGTTGTTAATTCCTGTTTTTCTCTTATTTCCTTTCTCGACGATAGCGATCTAACATGAGTTCTATTGATACTCTTCTTGCCGCTGCTTTAGCTGCGCTCAATGAGGTGCAAGACGTCGTGACCCTTGAGCAGGTCAAAGCACGTTATCTCGGCAAATCAGGTGAAATTACCGAATTATTGAAACAATTAGGTAAATTACCTCCAGAAGAAAAGAAACAAGCCGGCCAAGCAATCAATGCAGCCAAACAACAAGTTGAGGCAGCCATTGCTGCTCGTCGCGAAGCCCTCGCCGAAGCGCAGCTTGCTGCACAACTGGCAGCAGAAGCGTTAGATGTCACCTTACCCGGGCGTGGTTTGCGTCAGGGTGGCCTGCATCCGGTAACCCTAACCTTAGAACGTATTACCAGCTTATTCCGTTCTCTGGGTTTTGAAGTGGCCGATGGTCCAGAAATCGAAACTGATTTTCACAATTTCCAAGCCTTAAATATTCCTGAAAATCACCCTGCCCGTGCGATGGCGGATACTTTCTATGTTGAAGGCGGTGATGTGTTGCGTACTCACACTTCCCCTATCCAAATTCGCTACATGCTGCAGCATCAGCCCCCAATCAAAATCATTGCCCCTGGTCGTGTATATCGCGTTGACTCGGACGCGACTCACTCGCCGATGTTCCATCAAATGGAAGGTTTGTGGGTGGATGAGGGCGTCAGCTTTGCGGATTTAAAAGCAACCATGACCGATTTCTTGCGTCGTTTCTTCGAGCGCGATGATCTGCAAGTGCGTTTCCGTCCCTCTTTCTTCCCGTTTACCGAACCCTCGGCAGAGATTGATGTCTTGGGTGAGCGTGGCTGGCTCGAAGTGGGTGGCTGTGGCATGGTGCATCCCAATGTATTGCGTAACGTCAATATCGACCCTGAAAAATATACCGGCTTTGCCTTTGGTATTGGCCTAGACCGTTTTGCCATGCTGCGTTATGGCGTGAATGACCTGCGGTTATTCTTTGAAAATGATCTGGCTTTCCTCAAGCAATTCCAATAATCGTGGGTCAGCAAGGACGATAATATGAAATTCTCAGAACAATGGTTGCGTGAGTGGGTCAATCCCAACTTGGCGAGCGAAGCATTGGGTCACTTGTTGACCATGGCAGGGTTAGAAGTCGAATCACAAGCCTCTGCTGCGCCAGCTTTTTCTGGTGTGGTGGTTGCTGAAGTGAAATCTGTGCGTAAGCACGAAAACGCCGACCGTCTGCGCGTGTGTGAAGTCGATATTGGCAGTGGCGAGTTGCAACAAATTGTCTGCGGTGCACCCAATGTCAGCGAAGGGGCGAAAGTCCCTTGTGCAACCTTGGGCGCTGTGTTGCCAGGTGATTTCAAAATCAAAGCCACCAAAATGCGTGGTGTGGCATCGAATGGTATGTTGTGTTCTGGTCAAGAATTGGGTATTCCCGACGGCGTGGATGGCTTGTTGTTATTGCCAGCAGATGCGCCGGTTGGGGTTAATTTGCGCGATTACTTAGCCTTAGACGACACCGTGATTGAGCTGAAAATCACGCCAAACCGCGCTGATTGTTTAAGCATTCGTGGCATTGCGCGTGAAGTCGCTGCCCTGACCACCTCCCCATTACAAGCCCCGACTATCATTCCTGTTCCAGTGACGATCACCAGTCAACGTACGGTTAAATTGGCAGCAGGGGCGGCATGTGGCCGTTACCTTGGGCGCGTGATTGAACAAGTCAATGCGCAAGCTCCAACACCGGCATGGATGAAACAACGCCTTGAGCGGGCTGGTGTGCGTTCGATTTCGGCCGTGGTGGATGTGACTAATTTTGTCCTGCTCGAATTGGGTCAGCCTTTACACGCCTTTGATCACAATAAATTGCAGGGCGATATCGAAGTTCGTTTCCCTCAGGCCGGTGAACGGATGACGTTGCTGAATGGTAAAGAAATTGCCATTGATGCTGACATGCTGTTGATTACCGACCAAACTGGGCCGGTGGCATTAGCGGGTGTGATGGGTGGTGCAAATAGCGAAGTGGATGACAACACCACCGCTGTGTTTCTCGAGTCGGCGTTCTTTGCACCGGAAGCGATCGCTGGTCGCGCTCGTCGATTAGGTTTCAGTTCGGATGCTTCTTTCCGCTATGAACGTGGCGTTGATTTCACGCTGCAGGCCGAGGCGATGGAACGTACCACGGCTTTAATTATTGATATTTGCGGTGGCGTAGCGGGGCCAGTGGTGGAACAAGTGACGGAATTGCCTGCCCGCAAGCCCGTGGCTGTGCGAGTTGACCGTGTGAACCGTGTGTTAGGCATGTCGTTGACTGCAACTGAAATGGCAGCAATTTTTGCTCGCTTAGGTTTGCCGTTTGAACAGCAGGCCGATAGTTTTATCATCACTCCACCAGCAGCACGTTTTGATTTGGTGATTGAGGAAGACTTCATCGAAGAAATCGCCCGTGTGTATGGCTATGATGCCATCCCCGCTGACAATATTCGTGGTCGTCTGGCAATGTTGCCGTTGCCGGAACAGCAGACTCCACGGGCGGAATTGCGCCGAGTATTGGTGCAGCGCGATTATCAAGAAGTGGTGACCTACGCTTTTGTTGATGAGCAGTGGGAAAACGATTTTGCCGCCAATACGACGCCGATTCGTTTGATCAACCCGATTGCCAGCCAGATGAGCGTAATGCGCTCGACCTTGTTAGGTGGCTTGCTCGATACCTTAAGCCACAATCTCAAACGCAAACAAAACCGAGTTCGCGTATTTGAGATGGCGCGTGTTTTTCTCAAAACGGCCACTGGTGAAGTCGAACAACCCGAAAAATTGGCAGGCTTGGCGTATGGCACTCGCTTTGCCGTGCAGTGGTCTTATCAAGCAGAAAAAGTCGATTTCTTTGATGTCAAAGCGGATATCGAAGTCTTGTTCTCACCACGACAGCTGACTTTCCGCCGCGCAGCCCATCCAGCCCTCCATCCGGGTCGTTGTGCTGAGGTGTTGCTGGATGGCAAAGTGGTCGGTATTTTGGGTGAGCTGCATCCGCAATGGGTACAGAAATACGATTTAGTGGCAGCGCCTATCTACTTTGAACTTGATTTACAGCCGCTGTTAGCACGACACACCATCCAAGCCCAAGCCGTGTCGCGCTTCCCTGCAGTACGTCGTGATTTGGCTTTGGTGGTGGCAGATACGCTAGAAGTGGACGCTTTGGCAACCACATTGCGCGCTGCAGCATCCCACTTGGTGACAGAGATTGCTTTGTTCGATGTCTATCGTGGTAAAGGCGTGGAAGAAGGGAAAAAGAGTCTTGCTTTCAAGGTGTTAATGCAGGATACTGCCCGCACGCTCACAGATGCAGAAGTAGATTCTGTGATGCAAGATTTGATCGCGGCTGCAGCAAACAGCCATGCCGCTCAGCTCCGTCTGTAATGTCCCCTGCCTAAATTGATTCAGGCACCGGTATGTCAAATCATACCGGTGGTGGGGTATATTTTTACCATTGTATTGAGGATTGTTATGACGCTGACTAAAGCGGAACTCTCGGATTTGTTATTTGATAAAGTTGGCTTGAATAAGCGTGATGCTAAGGATATGGTAGAGTCGTTTTTCGAAGAAATCCGACTGGCGCTTGAAGAGGGACAATCGGTCAAATTATCAGGTTTTGGTAATTTCCAATTGCGTGATAAACCACAGCGTCCAGGCCGTAATCCAAAAACTGGCGAAGAAATTCCAATCACTGCCCGTCGGGTGGTGACTTTCCATGCCAGCCAAAAACTCAAGGGAATGGTAGAGGATCATCATGGCGCAGCCCGTGGCTAAGATGCCGCCTATTCCTGCCAAGCGCTACTTCACGGTCGGTGAAGTGGCGCAGTTAGCAGGGGTAAGTGTTGAACAATTACGAGAGTGGGAAAGCGTTTTCCTGCCCCTACAACCTCGTCGCAGCATGGCACAACGTCGCTATTATCAACATCATGAAGTGTTGATTGCACGCCGTTTGCGTACCTTGTTAGTCGATGAGGAATACACCCTCAATGGCCTGCGCCGTCGCCTGCGTGAACGCGATGGTCTGAGTCCTGCCCAATTACGAGCCGAACTCCAAGGCTTGTTGTCTTCTGCCCAAGCCCCGTTATTAGCTACGCGCTGAGGCGGCGGCCTTTTTTGAAATGATTATGCTGCCTAGTGTGACTCATCGTTTGGCCTCCGAACTCAATGTTCGTGAGGCCCAAGTCGTTGCTGCCGTTGGTTTATTGGATGAAGGGGCCACGGTTCCCTTTATTGCGCGTTATCGTAAAGAAGCTACTGGGGGACTAGATGATACCCAGTTGCGTGAATTGGCAGAGCGTTTGCAATACTTGCGCGAGCTGGATGACCGCCGCGAGACCATCCTCAACAGCATTCGTGAACAAGAAAAACTGACACCTGCGTTGGAAACTGCTTTATATGCGGCGGAAAACAAAACGACGTTAGAAGACCTATATCTGCCCTATAAGCCCAAACGCCGCACCAAAGCACAGATCGCGCGTGAGGCAGGGTTGGCACCATTGGCAGAGTCTCTGTTAGACGATCCTTCACAATCACCAGAACAAGCGGCACAGCCCTTTATTGCCGTCGATAAAGGCGTGGCTGATGCAAAAGCTGCACTCGATGGTGCGCGTGCAATTTTGATTGAGCGTTTTGCTGAAAATGCCGAGTTACTGGGTGAGTTTCGCCAACATCTATGGCAGCATGCCGTCTTGGTGGCGCGTTGTGTCGAAGGTAAGGCACAAGACGGTGCTAAATTTGCCGACTACTTCCAATATCAAGAAACACTTAAAACCCTTCCTTCGCATCGCGTACTGGCGATGTTGCGTGGACGCAATGAAGGGGTACTCACCCTTGCGGTGCAGTATCAACCAGAAGACATACCGGTGACTGAGCGCAGCTATTACGAACAAAGAATAGCGCAGCACTTTGCCATCAGTGACCAAGGCCGCCCAGCCGACCGTTGGTTACTTGATACGGTTCGCCTATGCTGGCGCGCTAAAGTGTTTTTGTCGTTGGAGTTGGAACTGATTCAAACTTTGCGTGAGCAGGCTGAAACCGAGGCAATTCAAGTGTTTGCACGTAACGTGCAAGACGTGTTGCTGGCAGCACCGGCTGGCCCTCGCGTTACCATGGGGCTAGACCCCGGCATTCGCACCGGTGTGAAAGTGGCGGTGGTTGACCGTACCGGAAAACTGTTGGAAACAGCAACCATCTATCCCCACGAACCGCGTCGAGAATGGGATAAATCGCTGGCAGTGTTAGCGGCCTTGGTGAAAAAACATCGTGTCGAGTTGATTGCTATCGGCAACGGCACCGCCAGTCGTGAAACGGATAAATTGGCTGCCGAACTGGTTGCGCACTGTCAAACTGACTATAAGCTGCATAAATTGATGGTGTCTGAGGCAGGGGCATCGGTGTATTCAGCCAGCGAGTTGGCTGCAAAAGAATTCCCCGATTTAGATGTCAGTCTGCGTGGTGCGGTATCGATTGCCCGTCGCTTACAAGATCCTTTAGCTGAATTGGTCAAAATCGATCCGAAATCGATCGGGGTCGGTCAATATCAACATGATGTCAACCCTTCCCGTTTGGCGCGTTCTTTGGATAGCGTGGTCGAGGACTGTGTGAACTCGGTTGGGGTGGATGTGAACACGGCTTCGGTACCACTGTTGACGCGGGTGTCAGGGCTCAATAGCACCTTGGCGAATAATATTGTGCAATGGCGCAATCAACATGGCGCCTTCCGTAGTCGCAAACAGCTACTCGATGTACCACGTCTAGGCGAAAAAACCTTTGAACAAGCCGCCGGTTTCTTGCGCATTATGCAGGGAGACAATCCCCTTGATGCCTCGGCGGTGCACCCAGAGGCCTATCCCGTTGTCGAAAAAATCTTAGCGACGGTACAGCGCAATATCCAAGCTGTGATTGGTGATGGCCAATTACTCAAAACTTTGCGTCCACAAGATTTCACCGATCAGCGTTTTGGGGTGCCGACGGTTGTCGATATTTTGCGTGAGCTAGAAAAGCCCGGACGTGATCCACGTCCCGAATTTAAGACGGCTACGTTTGCCGAGGGCGTGGAATCGCTAACTGATTTGCAGGTGGGCATGGTATTGGAAGGCGTGGTGACCAACGTGGCCAACTTCGGCGCTTTCGTCGATATTGGTGTGCATCAGGATGGTTTGGTGCATATTTCCGCCCTATCACACCAGTTTGTCAGCGATCCACGCAAAGTGGTCAAAGCGGGACAGCTGGTTAAAGTCAAAGTGCTAGAAGTGGATGTGGCGCGTAAACGGATTGCCTTAACCATGCGCTTAGATGATGAAGCAGGGGCCGCGGCCACTGCCCGTCAAGGAGGCAGCCGCCGTAGCGAGGGGGCACGGCCTGCCACAAAACCGACACCACGAGATAGCGCCCCGCCGCGTAATCAAGCGATGGCAGAGGCGCTAGCGAAACTGAAACGCTAATCACCTTGAAATAGCTGCGCCTTAAGCTGGCGCAGTTGATCTCGTAGCTCGGCGGCCTGCTCAAAACGCAGGTCGCGTGCAGCATCCAACATCGCTTTCTCGGTTTCTTTAATCCGCTTGGCCAAGGCTTTTTCATCTAAAGCTTTGCTATGGGTCTCAAAGCGAGCCGCCGGTTCAGCCGCATAAACCCCATCAATCATATCGGTGATTTTCTTCGCTACCCCGCGTGCCACAATGCCATGTGTGATGTTGAATTGCTGTTGTTTTTCGCGGCGGCGGGCAGTTTCTTCCATCGCTCTTTGCATCGAAGGGGTGATGCGGTCGGCGTATAAAATCGCTGTCCCGTGCAAATGGCGCGCTGCTCGGCCAATGGTTTGAATCAACGAGCGTTCACTGCGTAAAAAGCCTTCTTTATCGGCATCTAAAATCGCTACCAAACTGACTTCTGGAATATCCAAACCTTCGCGCAATAAGTTAATCCCAACTAACACATCAAACACCCCAAGCCGCAGATCTCGAATAATCTCAACCCGTTCTACGGTATCAATATCCGAGTGGAGATAGCGCACTTTAATGCCATGTTCGCTGTAATAGTCGGTGAGTTGCTCTGCCATTCGCTTAGTTAAGGTGGTCACCAACACCCGTTCACCTTGTTGAACACGCAAGGTGATCTCACTCATTAAGTCATCTACTTGGCTTAACACTGGCCGCACAATCACTTCTGGGTCGATAAGACCGGTTGGCCGCACCAACTGTTCGACCACTTGGCCGCTGTGTTCCTTTTCATACACCCCCGGAGTGGCAGAAACAAAGATGGTTTGTGGCATCAAGCCTTCGAATTCTTCAAACTGTAACGGGCGGTTATCCATTGCCGACGGCAAGCGGAAGCCATATTCCACCAAATTTTCTTTCCGTGCGCGGTCTCCGCGATACATGCCGCCGATTTGTGGAATGGTAACGTGTGATTCATCAACAAATAACAAGGCATCGGGGGGGAGATAATCAAACAGCGTCGGTGGTGGTGAGCCAGCCGGTTTGCCGGAGAGATGGCGTGAGTAGTTTTCAATACCCTTACAAAAGCCCATTTCGTACAACATTTCTAAATCAAAACGGGTTCGTTGTTCCAGTCGTTGCGCTTCCACCAGTTTGCCATCTTGTTCAAATTGCCGCCGGCGTTGATTGAGCTCTGTTTTGATCGCTTCACAAGCGCGCAGCACCGTTTCGCGTGGGGTGACATAGTGGCTTGAAGGGAAGACAGTAAAACGGCTTACCCGTTGTTTGATGTGACCAGTGAGGGGGTCGAATAGATGCAGACTTTCGATTTCTTCATCGAATAGTGAAATTCTGACTGCTAACTCGGCATGTTCTGCCGGAAAAATATCAATAATGTCGCCGCGTACACGGAACGAGCCACGGCTGAAATCGCTGTCATTGCGTTCATATTGCATGGTGGTGAGGCGGCTAATAATGCTTTGTCGGCTGTGACTTTCTTGTTCCCGTAAATACAAAATCATCTGGTGGTAGTCGCTGGGATCACCGATGCCATAGATGGCACTGACCGTCGCCACAATGACAACATCACGCCGTTCTAGCAACGATTTCGTCGCCGACAGCCGCATTTGTTCGATGTGTTCGTTAATCTGTGAGTCTTTTTCAATAAACAAATCACGGCTAGGGACGTAAGCTTCTGGTTGGTAGTAATCGTAATAGCTAACGAAATATTCCACCGCATTGTCGGGGAAAAACTCGCGCATTTCTGCGTAGAGCTGGGCGGCCAGCGTTTTATTCGGTGCCATCACCAATGCTGGCCGCCCTGTCCGTGCAATCACATTCGCCATGGTGTAGGTTTTACCCGACCCCGTTACACCAAGCAGGGTTTGATACGCTAAGCCCTGCTGCAAACCAGCATAGAGTTGTGCAATCGCTTGCGGTTGATCACCCGCAGGCGGAAAGGGTTGGTGCAGGTTAAAAACCATAGCAGCGTTGACCATGTGGCAGAAGCTCAAAAAGAAAACAAAAGACCGTCAATTGTATTGGGCTGCTCTGCCAAGATAAAGTTGCATTCGCTGCGGTGTTGTCGATAATCTATTGTTCATAAATAAAATTATTTTTTTGTCAAATGGATTTTATCCCCTGCGCCGTAAAACCTCGCTATTCATGGCGGGGATATCAGGCGCAAACGGCAAAGCCGTTTTAGGGTTTAGTGTTGCGGTTGTAAAGTAAAAACAAATCAATGTTTACTTTGCTGTTTGTATAATGAGCGCATGAAACGACTTCAAGCCTTCAAGTTCCAACTGACACCCAACAGCCAGCAAAAACGACACATGTCGCGCTTTGCGGGTTCGTGTCGGTTCGTCTTTAATAAGGCGTTGGCGTTGCAAAAGGAATGGTATCAGACTGACCCCACGATTCGTTTTTCTTACGTCAAATTGGCCAATCTGTTGCCGACTTGGAAACAAGAGCTTGCTTGGCTGAGTGAGTCGCCTAGTCAAGCCTTGCAACACGCCTTGAAGGATTTAGA
>NZ_ATVC01000009.1 GCF_000420525.1 Aquaspirillum serpens DSM 68 | reverse complement strand
TGTTTACCGCTGAATATGATCCAAACGTGCTCAACGTTACCGCCAATCGCCAATTTACCGGCAGCGAAGGTGATGAAATGGGCTATTTGCCGATGGGTTTGGCGTTGAATGTCGATGGTGGCAAAGGGCATGACGTGCTCAAACTGACGACCACACGGGCAGACTATGCACTGGAGCGTAATGGTAATGCCTTGGAAATCACCCGTCTTAACGATGGGGCGATGTTGAGCTTACAAAACGCGGAATCCATTGCCTTCGATAACGGCGACATCCTTCACCTGACTCATAACGGCGTAGAAGCCACACTAGCACGGTTGTTCCAAACCTTCCTCAACCGTGATGCGTCGGTCAGTGAATGGCAACTCGGCAAACAAGCTGCCACCGACTATCAAGCCGGTCGCCTGTCAGCAGATGTGGTTTTTGCGTGGTTCCAAGCCCATAACAGCAGCTTGGCGAAGATGGACAACACCACCTATGTCCAGACCTTGTACCAAAATACCTACGGTCGCCAAGCCAATACCACCGAACTCAACGGCCATTTAGCGGAGTTGCAAAACAACACCCTCGATCGTAACGGCCTCGCTGTCAAACTCGCCGCCAGCAGCGAAGCCATTACCGCGATTGGTACGGTGATGCAGTTTGATGGCTGGGTGTAAATAATTGGCATCCTCCTCGTCCTAAACAGCGAGGAGGATATCAAAGTTGAATCACCAAACACCGAAAGCCCAATCCACGCTAACTTTTGGCGATACCTGCCGCAACTAAACATGAACAAATAACCAATTGATATTTCTCTATTGCAGTGAAAGCTGACACTCTTATGCCTTAGAGAAATTTGTGTAGGGGAGTGTGACGTGGCAAAGGTGTTTTTAGTTGGGGCGGGGCCGGGGGATGTGGAGTTATTGACCATCAAGGCGATGCGCTGCTTACAACAGGCGGAAGTGGTGTTGGTCGATGACTTGGTCAATCCAGATATCCTGCAATTCGCGCCAGCAAACTGCAAAATCATTCCCGTCGGCAAACGCGGTGGCTGTCGTTCAACACCACAAGACTTTATCCAACGACTGATGCTGCGTTATGCCCGCCAAAGGAAAACCGTCGTCCGCCTAAAAGGGGGCGATCCGATGTTGTTTGGACGCGGTGGGGAAGAAGTCGCGTTTTTAGCTCAACATGGTATTGGCTGTGAGGTGGTGAATGGCCTCACGGCGGGTTTGGTCGCAGCGACACAGGCTGATATTCCCCTCACTCATCGCGACCATACCCAAGGCGTGACTTTTATTACCGGCCATCGCCGTGATGGTTCCCAACCCAACTGGCCGGCGCTGGTGGCTGGTGGTACCACCTTGGTGGTGTATATGGGAATGCAAAATATCGGTTTGCTATGTCAAGCATGGCGACAGGCCGGTATGCCAGACAGCATGCCAGCCGCCGTCATTCAACACGCATCGACCCCACAACAACGCATCTTAATCAGCGAACTCTCTCGCTTGGCCGCTGAGGTTGAGGCCGGTGGTTATGGCAGTCCAGCGATTATTGTGTTGGGTGAGGTAGTGAAAGAAAAAACATGGCGTGATACTCTGCCACACCTTGTTTCAGCGGCATGACAGCCTAGGCTCCGCTAACGAAATAAGGGGATGCTATCGACCTTGTTTGGAGACTTGCCTTGACTGCCGCCAACCTACGCTTGTTATTAGTTGAAGATGAACGTGTTCTCGCTGCGGGTTTAGCCACAGCTTTGGAATTGGCTGGCTATGAAGTCAGCCGCAGCCCGACATTAGCCGATGCCCGTCAACGCATTGAGCAAAATCGGGCCCCATACGCCCTAGCGATTATTGATTTAGCATTACCAGATGGAAATGGTTTTGAGCTGGTGCAATTTTTAGCACACTACCCAGACACACCTTGTTTGGTGTTGGGTGATCACGATTCACAGCCACTCAGTTGCCAACACAAAAATATCTTGGCGTATCTGGTGAAGCCGGTAGAAGCACAAGATTTAGTGACAGCAGTGGCCGGTACTTATCAACGTTTACCCCTCGCGACAGCCAGTGCCACAGCCACGACTTTGGCAGGGCAAGCCGGTGGCAATAAACAACATTTAATTGCTGTAGCAGTCGGGATTTTGATGGAACGCCATCATATAACACGGCAACAAGCAGCAGAATGGTTACAACAACAAGCACAACAAAGTCACCTGACTTTGCTACAACAGGCGACTGAAATTGTGGCGGCATGTGAGCGTTTGAACTTACACCCCCATGCCTAACCCCTAAACTACTTAGGCGAAGTGGCAGACATAATGCAACGTTTCTGTCACTTCAATTTGGAAGCTGCTATTAGCTGGCACCGAGAAAGATTCACCGCCCTGATAGCTGCGGGCTTCGCTTTCACCAGCCAAGGTCACACGGCATTGCCCCTGCAACAGCTCCATCACTTCGGCAGCAGCAGTGTTAAATGTTAAGTTTGCCGGCAAAATCACACCGACTGATTTTTTTGTACCATCCGCCAACGTCAGGCTGTGGCTGACACATTTGCCATCAAAATAGACATTCGCCAGTTTATTAACGCTGACGTTTTCAAAGACTTGACTCATCTCTTATTTCCTTTGTGAATAGGCTGTTTTTTAAGCAACTGCAGGTTGTTTCATCAACAATGTCACCAAATCGGCCAAGCGCTGTTTCATTTGCCGGCGGTCAACAATCATATCAATCGCCCCTTTTTGCAACAGAAACTCAGCGCGTTGGAAACCCTCTGGCAATGTTTCGCGTACGGTTTGTTCAATCACTCGTGGGCCAGCAAAACCAATTAACGCCCCCGGCTCAGCCAATACCACATCACCTAAGAAAGCAAACGAGGCCGATACACCACCCATTGTCGGGTCGGTCAGAATCGAAATAAATGGCAGTTGTTTTTCTGATAACAGGTGCAAAGCAGCACTGGTTTTTGCCATTTGCATCAATGAATTTAACCCTTCTTGCATCCGCGCACCACCAGAGGCAGACACACAAACAAAAGGTGCATTGGCTTCAACGGCAGCTTGGACACCGCGCACAAAACGCTCTCCCACCACCGAACCCATCGAACCACCGATAAAACGAAATTCAAATGCAGCAATCACAATCGGATGGGTCAGAATACTGCCTTGCATCACCACCAAAGCATCTTCTTCGCCGGTGTCTTCTTTGGCTGCGACTAAGCGGTCAGGATATTTTTTGCTGTCTTTAAACTTCAAAATATCCATTGGCACCACTTCAGCACCGATTTCACGCCGGCCTTCTTCATCCAATAACACTTCTAAACGTGCGCGTGCCGATAATGGATTGTGATGGTTGCACTTGGGGCAAACATGTTGATTGTTTTCCAAATCGGTGTGATACAACACCGCTTCACAGGCAGAACATTTACTCCACAACCCTTCCGGCACACCGGACTTGTTGGTTTTACTGTCTTTCTTGATTTTCGGTGGCAATAGCTTGTTTAACCAGCTCATGGAGCCTCCACAACACAACCGCCCGCGAGAAGGCGGGCGGGAGCGTTTGTTAAGTAAGTTTTTTTACGAATTAGGCATCCAATGCTGCACGGATACCAGATAAAAATTCGGTGAGATTGTGTGCAGCCTGCGCCCCAGAGCGTTCGATTTCTTCGACCAAACGGCTACCGATGACCACAGCGTCGGCTGCCTCACCAATCGCGCGCGCACTGGCGGCGTCGCGGATGCCAAATCCCACCCCAATCGGGAGTGGAATTAAGGTTTTCAATTCATTAACACGCTGAGCCACCGCTTGTGGATCGAGCGTTGCTGCGCCGGTGACCCCTTTTAACGACACATAATAGACATAACCTTGTGCATGTTTTGCCAAGGCCTGTACGCGTGCCAGTGGGGTCGTTGGTGCCACTAAAAACACCGGTGCCAAGCCTTGTGCCTGTAATGCAGGCGCCAGCTCATCGGCTTCTTCCGGTGGACAATCCACGGTCAACACCCCGTCCACCCCCGCTGCCTGTGCCGCTGCGGCAAATTCAGCATAGCCCATCGCCTCTAATGGGTTGAGATAACCCATCAATACCACAGGCGTGTGTTGGTTATGTTGACGAAACTCAGCCACCAACGCCAATACCTTATTCAAGGTCATGCCACGCTGTAAGGCGCGTTCGCTGGCCCGTTGAATGGTTGGACCATCGGCCATCGGATCGGAAAACGGAATCCCCAATTCAATGATGTCAGCACCTCCGGCCACTAAAGCCTGCATCAGCGGCACCGTTTGTGTCGCATCAGGGTCACCAGCAGTGATGAAGGGGATCAGGGCCTTCCGCCCTTGTAATCCAGCAAAACAACGATCAATACGATTGTCCATTACAGTTCCAACCCCCGCATCCGTGCCACAGTATTGATGTCTTTATCACCACGTCCCGACAGATTGACCAGAATAACCTGATCGGCCGGCAAGGTTGGGGCCAGTTTTTTGGCATAGGCCAAAGCGTGGCTAGACTCTAAGGCGGGGATAATCCCTTCGAATCGACATAAATCATCGAAGGCAGCCAAGGCTTCGCTATCGGTCACTGCCACATATTCAGCGCGGCCAATGTCTTTCAAATAGCTATGCTCAGGGCCAACACCCGGATAATCGAGGCCAGCCGATACCGAATGGGTCTCGGCAATCTGACCATTTTCATCCTGCATCAGATACATCCGTGCACCATGTAAGACACCTGGTCGGCCTGCATTTAATGGGGCGGCATGGCGGCCCGTTTCAACGCCATCACCACCGGCTTCCACCCCAATCAGGCGAACATCCGGATGAGGAATGTAAGGATAGAAAATGCCGATGGCGTTGGAACCACCACCCACACAAGCGACCACGGCATCCGGTTGTCGTCCCAACATGGCAGGCATTTGGGTCAAGCATTCTTCGCCAATCACCGACACAAAATCACGCACGATCATCGGGTAAGGATGTGGGCCAGCCGCCGTCCCTAAGATATAGAATGTCGAATCCACATTGGTCACCCAATCGCGCATGGCTTCGTTCAGCGCGTCTTTTAAAGTGCGCGAGCCCGATTCCACCGGTACCACTGTGGCACCAAGCAGTTTCATGCGGAAGACGTTGGGCGCTTGGCGCTGCACATCTTCTGCCCCCATATACACGATACATTCCATGCCATAACGGGCGGCCACGGTAGCCGTTGCCACGCCGTGTTGACCGGCGCCAGTCTCAGCAATCACCCGTTTTTTACCCATCCGGCGCGCCAACAGTGCCTGACCAATGGCATTGTTAATTTTATGGGCACCAGTGTGATTTAAGTCTTCACGCTTGAGGTAGATTTGTGCACCACCCAAGGCAGCAGACCAGCGCTGGGCATGATAAATCGGGCTAGGACGACCGACATAATGCGCCAGCTCATGGTGAAATTCGGCCATAAAAGCGGGGTCGGCTTTTGCTTTGGCGTATTCGGTTTTTAACTCTTCTAATGCCGTCATCAAGGTTTCGGCAACAAACACGCCGCCGTAACGGCCAAAATGGCCACGTTCATCCGGCAAATCATAAGGGTGCATAACATGCTCCTGCGATAAAAGCCGCCACTTTGGCAGCATCCTTAATGCCCTTGGCTGCTTCCACACCACTGGAGACATCCACAGCAGCAGGTTTCACCTGCGCCACTGCTAAGGCGATATTGTCTGGATCGAGGCCACCGGACAGAATCAACGGCAACGGCAACGATTCAGGAAGTAAAGACCAATCAAAGCGATGTCCCGTTCCCCCCGGCACACCAGGTTGGTAGGCATCGGTTAATAAAGCACGGGCATCGGGGTATAAGGAGGCGTAGTGTAGCAGATTCAGCCCCGCCTGAACGCGTACTGCCTTGAGGTAGGGGCGATGGAATTGACGACAAAAGGCAGCGGATTCATCACCATGAAACTGTAGAACATCAATCGGCACGGCCTCTAGGACGTGATTGACCTCTTCGACAGTGGGATCGACAAACAGCGCCACCACCGTCACAAACGGCGGCAATGCCGCCACCACTGCCTGCGCCTGTGCCACCGTCACCGCACGCGGGCTAGGCGGATAAAATACCAAGCCAATGGCGTCAGCACCCAGTGCGGCACAGGCTTGACCATCTTCAGGACGGGTGATGCCACAGACTTTAACACGTGGACGAAGGGGGGTAAGCGACATCATCATTCCTCAGAGAAACAGGGCGCTGGCAAGGCAAATTCTGCTGGATAGCCAACTGCAGTTAATACCAAACCATCAGGCATAAAAGTTGGCGGGGCAAAGCGGCGGTCTTTGGCGGCTAAGAGCTGCTGCATCCATGACGGCGGATGCGCACCTTTGCCAACATACACCAACGCCCCCACCATATTGCGTACCATGTGATGGAGAAAAGCATTGGCTTGAAATTCAAAGATAATTTTATTGTCTTGCTGCCACAAGGCCGCACGAGTGAGGTGTTTAATCGGCGATTTCGCCTGACATTCTGCCGCGCGAAAGCAAGAGAAATCATGCTCACCCTGCAAATACACTGCCGCCTGTTGCATTGCAGTGAGGTCTAACGGCGCATGAAACCACCCCAGTTGCCCTTGCCCTAAGGCGGGTCGCGTAGGTCGATTGAGCAACACATAACGATAACGCCGAGCAAAAGCCGAGAAACGAGCATGAAAATGGTCGGCGACAGGATGTGCCCATTGCACAGCAATATCCGGTGGCAAAAAGCGATTCACCCCACGCACCCATGCTGACAAAGGGCGCACCACCTCGGTATCAAAATGCACCACCTGCCCACTGGCATGGACACCCGTATCGGTACGTCCCGCAGCAATCACCGCAATCGCTTCGCCGGCAATTTGACTTAAGGCTGTTTGCAAATGATCTTGCACCGTATTGCCGTCTGGTTGGCTTTGCCAGCCATGATACAGACTACCGGCATACTCCACGCCTAGCGCAATTCGCGCCATGCTCACCTTCTTTCTCTATCCAATTTGATACCCACCAAACACCACCAGCCCAAACACCAAAAAAACCAGTCCATCGCGCAGGGCAAAACGCCGCGATTGTAACGTGATTGCAGGGAGATGCGGCAGCGGTTGCTGCCAATTTCGCAAAGCCTCTTGTACCTCTTGCCAGCGCAAGGGTTGACGGCTGAGAAATTCATCCACTTGGTATAAGGTCAACGCCACTTGCAAGGCCAAACGATCGACCTCAATGCGACAACCACGCAGTGGCCATAATAGGGTTCGCAAACCTAATAACACTTCATCCCGCGACAGATACCACAACACACAGCGCGCCACGGCACTCATTAACAGCAGCTGGCCGCTATGACGACTGGCGACAAGCAGACCTTGCCAAGAAGGGGCGTATTGACTTGGCCACGCAGCATCCCCCGGCACTGTCCAGCCAAATGCCACATACGCCACGACCACCAAGGGCAGCAAACGCCGCAGGCCAATCCGCATCGCCGGCCAACTACACCAACACGCTAATAACAACCAGCCTGCGCTCATCAGCAACAACCAAGACAACGCTAACGCTTGCACCCACAGCAACACACCCGCCCACAACAGAAAATAGCTGGCGGGGTGTAGCCATGCTGGTTTAGATATCGGCTTCGACTTCATGGCCGCGTTGTTCCATCCATGACCGGCGGCTGGCCGCTTCGCCTTTGGCCATCAACAAGGTAAACATCTCATTGGTTTGAGCCACCGCCTCCGGCATCACTTGCACCGGCAGTAAACGACGGGTATCAGGGTGCATGGTGGTATCACGCAATTGTTCGGGGTTCATTTCGCCCAAACCCTTAAAGCGGCTAATCGACCAACTGTCTTCTTTAATTTTTTCGCCGCGTAAACGATCGAGAATATGTTTTAGCTCGGCCTCATCAAGGGCATACAGTTTACGGGCAGGGCGCGTTTTCCCTTGCGCGGGTACATCAACGCGGAACAGCGGTGGTTGCGCCACATAAATATGACCTTGGGCAATCAGGCGCGGGAAATGGCGATAGAACAAGGACAATAACAACACTTGAATATGAGAGCCATCGACATCGGCATCGGACAAAATAGCAATTTTTCCGTAACGCAGACCGCTTAAATCCACTGCATCGTGTGGGCCATGTGGGTCAACGCCAATCGCCACCGCAATATCATGCACTTCTTGATTGCGGAACAGTTCTTCGCGCTCCATTTCCCATGTGTTAATCACCTTACCGCGCAACGGCAAGATAGCCTGATATTCTTTATCACGTGCTAATTTGGCTGATCCTCCGGCCGAATCACCTTCCACCAAAAATAATTCATTGCGGCTGATGTCTTCGCTTTCGCAGTCGGTCAATTTCCCCGGTAACACCGCAATGCCCGAGCCTTTTTTCTTTTCGACTTTTTTAACTGCGCGCAAGCGCGCTTGTGCTTGTCGAATCGCCAATTCAGCGATTTTTTTCCCTTCTTCTACCGCCTGATTCAGCCACACTTCAAACGGATCGCGCACCATATTGGCGACTAATTTCACTGCATCACGGTTGTTGAGCTTCTCTTTGGTTTGCCCTTGGAACTGTGGATCAAGCAGACGTGCGGACAAAACAAAACGCACCCGTCCCCACACGTCTTCCGCCTGTAGCTTCACCCCACGCGGCAATAGATTGTGGTGATCAATAAAACTACGCAGGGCATCGAAAATCCCACTGCGTAATCCCGACTCATGGGTACCGCCGGAGGCGGTGGGAATCAGATTGACATAGCTTTCGCCACCGGCGCCTTCTTCAAACCATGCCACCGCCCATGCCGCCCCTTCCCCTTGGGCAAATTGCTCGTCACCCGCCGTCACATAGTTTTCGCCGACAAAAGGGGTCGCAATCGGTTCGTTTTCTCCACACAGCTCTTGCAAATAGCTACTGAGCCCTTTGGGATAACGCCAAGTGGTACGGTCGATGCTGCCATCAGCCTTTTCTTGTGCCAGCGTCACTTCGACACCGGGCAGCAATACCGCTTTGGCTCGTAACAGTCGTTCTAACTCGGTAAGGGCATAGCGTCCCGATTCAAAATAACGGGCATCTGGCCACACGCGCACTTTGGTACCACTGGTTTTTGCCGAACAGTCGCCAATCCGTTGCAGCGGTTCAATCACCTCTCCGCCGGCAAACACCAAGCGATAGACACCGCCTTCGCGCTTGACCTCCACTTCTAAGCGAGTGGATAGGGCATTGGTGACCGAAACCCCCACACCATGCAAGCCCCCAGAGAAGGCATACGCGCCACCATCTTTTTTATTAAATTTGCCGCCAGCGTGCAGGCGAGTAAACACCAACTCCACCACCGGAATCTGTTCTTCTGGATGTAAACCAACGGGGATACCGCGCCCGTCGTCCTCGACGGATAATGAGCCATCGAGGTGCAACATCACGGTCATTCGTTTAGCAAAACCACCCAGCGCTTCATCCGCCGCGTTATCAATCACTTCTTGACAGATATGGGTTGGATCTGTGGTGCGGGTATACATGCCGGGGCGTTCTTTGACCGGTTCTAGTCCTTTTAACACCCGTACCGAAGATTCATCATATTGTGCAGCTGCCATAAACCTACTTTCTTGCCAGAAAATGCAAAAGGCCAGTCTATCCAGACTGACCTATCACGAGGGGGTTCACTTGCCTTGTTCACATCCTCAACAGCGGCAGGTCTTTTTCATTGTTCAGGATGAGGGAGATCGCCAACGATTGACGAAGCATAGCGCGGTTCAAGACCTTTTAAGAGCCGTGACAGTTCGGTCAACGCCATTTCATACACCCCGCGCTTAAACTCAATCACCGAATCGAGAGGCGCCCAATATTGGTTCCAACGCCACGCATCAAATTCGGGGTGGTGTGTTGCGCGCAAACAGACATCCGAATCGCGCCCAACCAGACGCAATAAAAACCAAATTTGTTTTTGACCGCGATAACTGCCGCGCCACTCACGGCGCACCCAATGTGTCGGCACATCGTAGCGTAACCAATCTCGTGTCCGGCCCAAAATCTTGACATGGTGTGGACTTAAACCCACTTCTTCCATCAATTCGCGATACATCGCCGCCTCGGGGCTTTCTCCTGGCTTAATGCCTCCTTGAGGAAATTGCCAAGAATGTTCGCGCACGCGTTTGCCCCAAAAAACCTGATTTTTGGCGTTACATAAGATGATACCGACGTTGGGGCGGTAGCCGTCCCTATCCAGCATGTGTGAACCTTGCAAGCGAAAATATTTGCGGCCGATTGTTTCATACTTCGGCACATGGTGCAAAAGCCGTGGCACAATGGAGGACTTATTGCGCTATCGTCATGATGACATATTGCTTTTATTCTCAAAGAATGATCAGTTGATTGCTTATGACAAAGAAACCCTTAATCGCGTTTGCCTTGGCACTGTGTAGCACTTACAGCTGGGCCGAGATCACGCTTGAACTCACCACCAGCCCACAAGGGGCTCACATCATCGCTCATAACAGCGGTGCCGGTTTTGCTCGGGTACAACTCGAACCCGTCACGGGCGGCCCAGCACAGCCGATTGTTGAAGTGGTACCACCACAGGGCAAAACCGAGCTGGTGTTGATTAAAAACGCGGCGCTATCGGCCTCGATGTTGAAATGGCACGAGGCCATCGGTGATTTTACCGCCCAACATCATCCCGAAGCGCGCTATCTGCGCCCACTCGACCGCGATCCGGTGTGGAATAGCGCGGCAGGGTATGAGTTTGCAACGTTAAAAGACATTCCAGCGCGGGTTGCCCGTGATGGCCGTGTGGTTGAAGTCAAAGCCACGCCATTTGGTGAGTGGATTATCACCTTAGAACATGATGATCGCACCCTCGGCCGCTATCAACCACTGAATATGGACGAACCACCCGAAGCAGGCCATGCCTTTAAAGCAGGGACGGTATTAGGCCGCACCGCACGGACACAATTTACCTTCGCTGCACTACAAGCCACTCGTGATCTCAGCAGTGAAAACAGTGCCTTTAAAGCCTTACAAGTGCAATGGCGAGCGCCGCTGGCTGCCGAGGGTGGCCCAGCCAGTCAAGAAGCCGCCACCGAATTGGCGGAAAAAGCTGCTGTTGCCACCGGCGAAGTCAGCACCGTAGGCAACCAAGCCACCACGCCGCCGCCACCAGCCGATGCCGTCGCCAGCAGCAATAGCAGCAGCCGTCCCGAAGTCCGTAGCAATGCCAGTGCCAGCCGCTGGAAAGAGCTATTGGCTTTAGTCGGTGGTCTAGTCTTTATTATCAGCTTGTTGGGAGGTTGGACATGGTGGAGTGGTCGAAAAAACGCCCGAGCACCGATTGCCGGCGGTCATTTTGAACCCGGCGAATTAGGCCGCCGTCCCCCACCTACCCCGCCTCACGGTCATGGCAATAATGCTGGCGGTGACCCATATAAACAGATTGTGCGTCATTTCAAGGGCGATGAAGCAAAAGTAGAAAGCCTGATTGAAAAAGAAATGCAACACGGTTTAAGCCGACCACAAGCCGTGCAAAAAGTCTTTGAACGCATTAAGCACTAATCGCGCAAGGTAAGGAATTGACATGCCACAGTTACAGTTTGGCGCCATGATTATTGGCGATGAAATTTTGTCGGGAAAAAGACAAGATAAACACCTAACGGCCTTGATTCGGATGTTAGCGGCACGCGGTCTTAAATTGGCATGGGCGGAATATATTGGCGATAACCCCGAGGCGATTACCGCCGCTATTGCCCGCCATCGCCACCCCGATACCGTGTTATTCAGCTTTGGCGGCATTGGCTCCACCCCAGACGACCATACGCGGCAATGTGCGGCAGCAGCCCATCAACAACCGCTGGCAATTCATCCCGAGGGCAAAATCATTGTTGAGGGGCGATTTGGTGCCGAGGCCTATCCGCACCGGATTAACATGGTCAATATCCCCGCCCATGCCACGCTTATTCCTAATCCTGTCAATCAAATGCCGGGGTTTAGCGTAGGGCAACATCACTTTGTCCCGGGATTTCCCAGCATGGCATGGCCGATGATTGAATGGGTATTGGATACGCAATATGCCGCACATTTTCCGACAGAAAAAGAAGTGGAATTTTTATTCCGTGTTTTACACAGTCGCGAAGGCGATATGATTGATGTGATGCAAGATTTTGTTGCATGTTATCCGACACTTGGCTTTTCTAGCTTGCCGAGTTTTGGCGATGCCGACACCCCACCGCATGTCGAATTTGGTATCAGCGGCCCACCGCAACTGGCAGCGCTGGCGGCCAATGAACTGGCCAATACTTTCAAAGCTCAACAGCGACAGGTCGAAGCCATCCGACAACGCTAAAAAAAAACGCCACAGCAAGCTGTGGCGCTTTTTTGATGGCTAGACTGAATTAAGCTTCAGCTACCACGGTCACGCTGATTTCGACGATCACGTCGTGATGCAACGCGATTTCAACGTTGTATTCACCGATAGCCTTGAATGGGCCGTTTGGCAAACGCACGTCAGATTTCTTCACTTCCACGCCAGAAGCCGCAATAGCTTCAGCGATGTCAGCGTTGGTCACAGCACCGAACAGACGGCCATCAACACCGGCTTTCTGAGCGATGGTCACCACTGCGCCATTCAGCTTCTCAGCACGTGCTTGTGCGTCAGCCAAAATAGCAGCTTGTTTGGCTTCCAATTCAGCACGACGTGCTTCGAAAGCTTCTAAGTTAGCGGTGGTAGCGCGTTTTGCTTTACCTTGTGGAATCAAGAAGTTACGAGCGTAACCATCTTTCACTTTAACCACATCGCCCAATTGACCCAAGTTGGCCACTTTTTCCAGCAGAATGATTTGCATAATTCTTCGCTCCTAATCTTAGTGCTGATCGGTGTAAGGCATCAGAGCCAAGAAACGAGCGCGCTTGATAGCGGTAGACAGCTGACGCTGATAGCGAGCTTTGGTGCCGGTGATACGGGCAGGAATAATCTTGCCGTTTTCAGCGATAAAATCTTTCAGCAGGTCAACTGCTTTATAGTCGACCTGTTTGATACCTTCAGCGGTAAAGCGGCAAAATTTGCGACGCTTGAACAATTGGCGAGCCATTGTTTTCACCTTCTAAAATTCAATTCGTTGTATCGAGTTCGATGTGCTGTACATGCAGCACCAGACGCGGATTACGGCGATTTTTTGCTGCTAAGAAGCCGTGGACAGTACAAGCAACCGGCACCGCGCAACGGACTAATTTTTCTGCGATGTCACCTGCAGCAATCATGTCGATTTGGCAGTTAACTTGTCGCGAAAAGCCCGCTTCAGATTGCACTGATTCGTGCAGCAAAACACATTCGACTAAGGGAATTCCTGCGGGGGTGTAACGCAACGCAGGCATTTCCACTAATTGGCCGTAAATCCGAACCTGATTGTCAGAGATCAAGCCTGTGGTGCTTCTTCGGCAGCGGCAGCAGGTGCGCTAGCGTCGAGCAGGTTTTTCGCTTTTTCTTCTTTCATCATTGGGGTCATTGGGGAAGGCTCAGTAACAGCCTCGTCCATTTTGATGGTCAGATGACGCAGAACGGCATCGTTGAATTTGAAAGCGTGTTCGATCTCTTCCAATGTTTCTTTGTCGCACTCGATGTTCATCAGAACATAGTGAGCTTTGTGCAGCTTCTGGATTGGGTAAGCCAGTTGACGACGGCCCCAGTCTTCCAAGCGGTGAATTTTGCCACCTTCGCGACCCAATACCATGCCTTTGTAACGCTCAACCATTGCAGGTACTTGTTCGCTTTGGTCCGGATGGACGATGAAAACGATTTCGTAATGACGCATGAGATCTCCTTTTGGATAACAGCCTTCCGCCATGCGTTTGCGGGAAGGCAAGGGTTGCGTAAAGGCGCGGACTATACGCGAAAAGCCAACATCAAACAAGAAAAAACACAAGATAATAATTGACTTAAAGTTTTAGCGTTTATTTACCTACGTTGAACAAACACAAAGATTGCTAATACAGACTAAAGGTTGTTGTGTTTTCCTCGGTTAGCAGATAATGCGGCCATAATTCCCCTGCTCGGTACCCCATCGCACATGATTGTTGCCCCTCGCTCTCGCCTTTTCTCACTCGCTTGGCGCGTTTTACGCACCATCGCGGTGATGTGGTTGATGAGCGTATTGCTATTGGTGGCGGTCTGGCAAGGCTATGTCTTACCACAACTGCCAAACTGGAAAACCACCCTCACGGCACGACTGAGCCAAGAAACCGGCTATCAGGTACAACTTGGCGAACTCAATGCGCGTTGGCTGGGTTTGCATCCACAAATCGAACTCAGCCGCGTGGTCATCACCCCACCGGATGACCATACCGCACCACTGTTATTCAACCGGCTAACCTTAGTGCCGGCGTGGTCGAGCCTGTGGCAATGGCGGCCCAACTTCGCCAAAATCGTGTTACACCAACCGAGGGTCGATATTCGCCGCGATCGACAGGGACACTTGAGCATCAACGGCATCACCCTTCAACCCAATACCGAAAGCGACGGTCAATTAGGGCGTTGGCTGTTACAGCAAGACCGATTGGAAGTACGCGAAGCGTGGTTGCATTTTCGTGATGAACGAGTTGGTTTAACCCCGATTACCCTCAGTCACGGCAATATCACCCTGCAACGCGGTTGGTTCGGCCATGAATTCACTCTCACCGCCACCCCGCCCCGCGCTTGGTTACATACTTTTCGTGCCCGTTTGCAATGGCAAGGCGAAGACCCACAACAATGGCAGCAATGGCAAGGGGAAATGGAAGTTGAGCTGGCAGGAGCGCGTTTTGCACCGTGGGCGGCCTATCTGAAAGACATTTTGCATCGACAAGAAGGGGAAGCGGCTGTGCAAATGAAATTGCAATTTGCCGAGGGTCGAATCACCGAGTTAGATGCTAAAACCAGCATTAGCAATGGCTTATTGCAATTTGCCCAACCCAGCAGCGAAACCCTGAGCGTACCCAATTTATCTGGTCATATTCGCTACCAACATCACACCCTCGGCACCATGCGCCTACAGGCCAATGACCTTAGCGCCAGCACCTCCGCCGGTAAACTATTTGAACGCGGCAAGATTGAAGGGGAATGGCAAACCGGCCCCCGTGGTCGCGGCAAACTGGCGATGACCGGCCTGACGTTATCCGCCTTAAAACCGATTATTCGCCAGCTGCCGCTCGACGATAACCTTGCATGGCGCAGCCTCGACCCTAGCGGTTTTATTCAACAAGCGAAAATCGAATGGCAAGGCGATATCTACCAGCCACAACGCTACCGCTTTCAAGGCACGTTTAATGACCTTGGGTGGCAAGGTCAAGCCTCGTTGCCCAGTGCCCAAGGGCTGAGTGGGCAGTTGGAGTTTTCCGAACGTGGCGGACGCATCCGCCTCCGAGGACAGCAAAACACCCAGCTGCATTTACCCGAGGTGTTTGCTCAGGCGTGGTCATTGCAACAGCTAGAAGGCGATCTGTCTTGGCAACGGCAACCTGAACAGCAGATTGCGGTTGAAATCCATCACCTGCGGCTGGCCAATAGCGATTTAGCTGGCGAAGTTCAAGGCCGCTATCACTATCAAGCCGGACGGGCAGGCGATATTCATTTAACTGGTCAACTGCACCGGCTACAGGCCTCACAAGTCGCACGTTATCTGCCGTTGGTGTTGGACAGCGAAGTTCGCCAATGGTTAGCACAAGCCCTGCCGAAGGGCGAAGCCAAAGCCGCCCAATTCCGTCTCATCGGTGATTTAGACCGATTTCCCTTTGCCGAGGGGGGCGGTGAATTTAGCGTTGAAGGACAAGCCGAAGGGGTGACGTTAGCCTTCGATCCGGCATGGCCGGCAATTGAAAATATCCAAGGTACGCTGTCTTTCCACAACGAGAAGCTGACCATCACCGCAAAACAGGCTTCAGTGAAGGGAGTGCGGGTGCATGAAGTCAGTGCAGAAATCCCCGATTTGGCCGCGGTAAGGGGTCACTTATTTTTGAGTGGTCGCGCCCAAGGCGAGACACAAAACTTCTTCCGCTTTCTGGCTGACAGCCCACTGAATGCCATTTTGGCCTCGCTGCCCAGCCGCAGCCGCGCCGAGGGACGGGGTGAATTGCGCTTGGCTTTGGATATCCCATTTGCCGATGTCGAAAAGACGCAAGTCAAAGGCAGCTACCACTTCCAAAACAACCGCCTACAACTGCTGGCGGATGTGCCTCCCCTCGATCAAGTCAATGGCACGCTGTGGTTTGACCAACAGGGGTTGCGAATTGAAGGCATCACATTACACGCCCTCGGTGGGCAAAGTGTGTTGACCGCACAACGGCGCAGCGATGGCAAATTGGCCTTCGATGTGCAAGGCGATGTCAATATCCGCCACGTTGGGCAACGCTACTTACCCACATGGTTACAACCTTTGTTACATGGCAAAACCCGCCATCACACTCGCTTTGTCATTCATGATGGCTTAGAGAGTCTGAGTGTGAGCAGCGATTTACGCGGTATCGAAAGCCAACTACCCGCACCACTGACTAAACCGTCCCTCGGCGTTTTACCGTTTAGTCTCGATTGGCAGCAGTTGGCAACACCATCATCCGAGGTCGCCCTCCAAGTCAAAATCGCTGAGCATTTCGCTGGTCAGTGGGCATTACAGGGCCAACAGATTCGCGCCAGTACGTTGCATGTCGGCCACAGTGAGCGCCCCGTCTTACCGCAACAGGGCAGTGTGATTGATGTCAAAAGCGATGAAGCCAGCCTCGACAGTTGGTTGGCGTTACTCGCTCCGTTGGGACAACAGGATGACCACAGCAGTTTGAGTTATCCGGTGGTGTTAAATTTGGCAAGCCAGCGCCTCAACTGGACCGATTACCAACTGAAACAGGTTTATGTGCAAGCCAGCAGCCAAAATGGAAAAACATGGGATGGCAAATTTCAGGCAACCGGCCTGCAAGGTGGGTTTGTCTGGTGGCAAGGACACCCCAACCGCTTAGAGCTGCGCTTACCCGAGTTAAAACTGCCGTTGGAAAAATACCGCACCACCAGCGGTAATACCGCCGCTACCCTCGATCAACGCCCACTGCAACAATGGCCGCGCCTAGAGCTCTCGGTCGGTAAATTACAATATCGCGGACGGCAGTTAGGACAGATACAGCTACACGGCCAGCCCAGTGAACGCGGGTGGGAGATTCAGACACTGAGTTTGCTCAACCAAGATGGCCGCCTTGCTGCCACCGGCTATCTGCAACAAGAACCAGCGCTGACATCGTTGGATGTCGAAACCGATAGCAAACAGCTTGGCGGATTTATTCAACGACTTTCTGGCAGCCAAGCCCTGCGGCAAGGCCAAGGCCATTTGCAGGGTCGTGTACAATGGCAAGGAAAACTTGCTGATTTTCAGACTGCAGCTTTGCATGGCAACTTAGCATTTCGCGCTGAAAATGGACATTTTGCTAAATTGGATCCAGGGCCGGCGAAATTATTGGGTGTACTGAGTTTACAATCGCTATCGCGCCGCCTACGGTTAGATTTCCGTGATTTGGTTGGCGAGGGTTTTGCTTTTGATAGCGTCACCGGCAATATCAAAATTGAGAATGGTATTTTTCATAGCCAAAATGTGTTGATTCAAGCGCCAGCCGCCGAAGTGAGGTTGCAGGGCAATGTCGATTTAGTACAAGAACAACAAACCTTGCGGGTACAAGTTGAACCACGCATTGCAGAAAGTTTGGCGATTGCCACGGGCGCAGTTTTACTTAACCCCGCCATTGGCATCGCTGCATTAGCGGCACAAAAAGTGCTACAAGATCCCGTCAGTAAGTTAATGACTTTGGAGTATCAGGTCACAGGGTCGTTACAAGAACCCACTATTCAAGCCATCACACCACGAGACAAACTACAACCATGACAAAAAACTGGACTGCTGCCGTGATACAGATGGTATCTGGCACCGACATCCCCACCAACTTAGCCCGTGCGCGCCATTGGGTTGCCGAAGCTGCTGCGCAAGGGGCACAGTTAGTGGTACTACCCGAATACTTTGCCATCATGGGGCACAGTGATAAAGACAAGGTTGCCCAACGCGAAACTTTCGGCGAGGGCCCCATTCAAGCGGCCTTGCAACAGATGGCACAGCAACATCAGATTTGGCTGATCGGTGGCACGTTACCGTTAGATGCAGGCAATGACGAAAAAGTGTGGAATACCACCTTGGTGTTCAACCCAGCAGGAGAATGCTGTTCCCGTTATGACAAAGTGCATTTATTTGGCTTTAGTGGTTTAGGTGAGCGTTATGCCGAGGCCGACACTATCGAGCCAGGCACAGCGCGGGTGGTTGCAGATACACCTTTTGGCCGCTTAGGTCTATCGGTGTGCTACGACTTACGTTTTCCAGAGTTATTCCGAGGCATGGGTGAGGTGGATGCGATTATTTTACCTGCTGCTTTTACTGCCACCACCGGACAAGCGCATTGGGAGCCCTTATTGCGCGCCCGTGCGATTGAAAACCAATGTTATGTCTTGGCCTCAGCCCAAGGGGGAGAACATGAAAATGGCCGCAAAACGCATGGTCATAGCATGATTATCGACCCGTGGGGACGGATTCTCGGTGAATTGCCACAAGGGGAAGGCGTGGTAGTAGCAGAAATTAACCCCAGCCTCACCGAATCGGTGCGGACACGCCTACCCGCCCTCCGTCACCGTATTTTTTAATTTAGGATATCCACACCATGACTCACCTCTTTGCTGAAGCCGAACAACGCTTACTTGTCCCTGCCGGCCTGAATGAACAAGCTTTACAACAGGTGTTTGCGCGTTTACACAGCCATGCCATTGACGATGCCGATTTATATTTCCAATTTACCCGCAGCGAAGGCTGGAGCTTGGAAGAAGGCATTGTCAAATCGGGCAGCCATAGCATTGACCAAGGCGTGGGCGTACGGGCGATTTGTGGGGAAAAAACCGCTTTTGCCTATTCGGATGATATTAGCCTGCCGGCCTTATTTGCCGCCGCCGATACCACCCGCGCCATTGCCCAAGTCGGTCAATCGCAACAAATCGGTTTAAGCCAACGCGCCCAAGGCCATCAACTCTATTCCAGTATCGACCCCATCCCTAGCCTTGATTCTGCCGCCAAAATTGCCCTGCTAGAAAAAGTCGAGCAGTTAGCCCGTGCCCAAGACCCCCGCGTCAAACAGGTGATGGCCGGTTTAGCGGCGGAATATGATGTGGTGTATTTGGCGCGTCTCGATGGCACGCGTGCTGCTGATGTGCGCCCCTTGGTGCGGCTGTCGGTGATGGTGATTGTGGAACAAGATGGCCGCCGTGAGCAGGGCAGTGCCGGCGGTGGTGGCCGTTTTGATTTCGCTCATTTCACCGAAGCGCGTTTGCTCGATTATGTGCAAAAAGCGGTTCAACAAGCCTTGATTAACCTCGAAGCCCGCCCTGCGCCTGCGGGTGCGATGACGGTGGTACTGGGACATGGTTGGCCGGGGATTTTATTGCATGAAGCGATTGGTCATGGCTTAGAAGGTGATTTCAACCGCAAGGGCAGTTCGGCGTTCTCCGGCAAAATTGGCGAGCGCGTTGCTGCCCCTGGGGTGACAGTGATTGATGATGGCACGTTGGCCGATCGGCGCGGTTCGCTAAATATCGACGATGAAGGCACACCGACACAGCGCACGGTGTTGATTGAGGATGGAATTCTCAAAGGCTATATGCAAGATCGGATGAACGCACGCTTAATGGGCATGGCCCCTACTGGCAATGGTCGCCGCGAATCGTATGCCCATTTACCGATGCCACGCATGACCAACACCTATATGCTTAATGGGCAACACGATGCACAAGAGATTATTGCCTCGGTCAAAGATGGTTTATATGCGGTCAATTTTGGTGGTGGGCAGGTGGACATTACCAGCGGCAAATTTGTATTTTCTGCCAGCGAAGCATGGCGAATTGAAAATGGCAAACTGACCTATCCGGTCAAAGGCGCCAGCTTGATTGGTAATGGCCCTGAGGTGTTGAACTATGTGTCGATGGTGGGCAATGACATGGCGCTCGATCCGGGCGTGGGCACCTGTGGTAAAGAAGGGCAGAGTGTGCCAGTCGGTGTGGGACAACCGACGTTGCGCATTGACGGCGGCTTAACGGTTGGTGGTACGCATACTTAAACAAAACAATCGTTTTAATTTTGTCGGCGCTGTGTTAAAAGCGTCTTTTGCCATTGATGGTCTTGTTAAGAAGCCGTTGATTCATGACTGACTCTAGCTATTCTTTTTACGCCTCGGATGCCGCACTGGAACCTGTGCGGCAAGACACTGCGACTCGCATTTTAGATGTGGCAGAGCGCTTGTTTGTTGAACACGGCTTTGAGGCCACCAGCCTGCGGATGATTACGCAACAGGCCGAGGTCAACTTGGCGGCGGTGAATTACCACTTCGGTTCTAAAGATGCCCTGTTACAACAGGCAGTCATCCGCCGCCTTGCACCGTGGAGCCAAGCCTGTGTCACCGAGTTGGACGCGCTTGAAGCGTTGGAAGAGGCGTTGACCGTAGAACGCTTGGTGATGGCTTTTATCTTGCCATCGCTGGCGATGTCACGCGATCCCAGTCGGGGTGGAGCGATTTTTGTACGTTTGTTATCGCGGACTTTTATCGAAAACCACAAGCTACTGCGCGAAGCAATTTCGGTGCAACACAGCGAATTTGTCAGCCGTTATAGCCGCGCTTTTGCCAAAGTGTTGCCACATTTATCGGCAGATGAATTGGCATGGCGCTTACATTTCAGTTTTAGTTTGATGTTTAACGCCTTTGCCGGCAACGATGTGTTAAAGATTTTCCTCAAACGGCAAGGTGCAGTGACGGCGCGAGAACCAGAATTGGTGGCGAAACACTTGGTACCCTATGTGGTCGCAGGTCTATTAGCCCCCCCTTCTGACATCACGTTTACGTCACAGAGCCTAAGCTAATCTACAAACTGCCTTTTCTCTGTCTGTGAGGTCAATATGAGTGATACCCCACTTCCCTCTTTATTAGACTGGTCTGGCCCGCATGGTGTGTTGGCATTGCGCCTTGAAGCCGATAGCCACAGTGTCAATGCCCACGGACGTGTGCAAGCAGGGTGGTTGATTGCACGGATGGAACAGGCGGCGGTGTTGATTGCTGAACGGCTGACCCTCGGCGGGGTCACCACAGTCGCCATCAATACCTGTCAATTCAATACACCGCTATTTCGTGGTGATGTGTTGAGTTTATATGTGGAACGGCTGCGCGTTGGACAGCACTCGCTCACGCTGAAAGTGAGTGCTAATGTCCATCGGTTACATGAGGTGTTGCCGGTGACGGAATTGGTGTTGACGCTGGTGGCGATTGATGAACACGGCCACAGCCGCCTCATCCCCCCGCCACAGGCCTAGACACTCCAATGAAAAACCCCGAGGGCTACTATCTCGGGGTCTCAGGTACATTTCGTCAGTCTGCAAACGCCTAATGTGTTTGGATTACCTTAAACATTTTTTGTAAATAGTCCTTGTCCTCCATAAATAGCACATGGCGCTCCTCCAGTTCGGCCTTTTTGATTGAATTACCTACATTGAGTAAATCGGAGAACCTCGTTGGTGAAAGAACAAAGGCATTTAAAACCAGTGGTGCTTCACCTGCCTTGGACTGCCCTGCCAGCGTCGACTCCAAAGCCTTCACTTCTTTATGCAACCCTAGCTTGGGATGCGACAAGTCGAGATTGCGTAGACCCTTCGGATCAATAAAGGTTAGCCATTGCTTGCTAGTCGTAGCATCGACTAGCCAAAGCAGGAAATCTGGATAGAAATTACCTGCCAGCGCAAATCCCAACCCTTTCTCCTGACGATCCGCGTTACGCAACAAGTAGAGACTACGCAAGCCAATCACATCCTTGCCTTCGCTGGAGTTGTAGAACGCTTGGAGGTCACGGACAAAAGTCACTTCGCTCGGCGCGTCAAAGGCCAAAGGTCGCAGTTTCAGCGGCACTGCATCTTTGTCCTCCAACGCCAACAGCGGGTAATACAAGTGGCGGTCGAAGCTGATGGCCACCATATGTGGCGCATTCCATTTGCTGGCTTCGCCGATCTTGCCGTCCGCCACCAGCTTCTTCAGCACTTCCAGCTTTGCCTGATACGCCAGACCGTCGTCGCTGTTCTCGATCTCGAACTGGTACAGCTTGAGCATCGACCCGTGGTTTTCATCGATGTGAGTGATGTCGTAGAACTGGCCTTCGTAGCCCGTCTTCAGGGCCTTATAGAAGCGATCGGTGTAGTCCGTCAGCAGTCGCAGCAGGATGTCTTCCTGTTTGCGAACGTCAGCGAAGGTCAACACTTTTAGTTCGGTCACCGGAATGAACAGCGTGTACCAGTCTTGGGGACTGTTGCAAAAGTCGATCAGCTTCTGCCGTTCCAGCCGCAGGTTGCTCCAGCTGCGCTGCAGCTTGTATTCCTGCAAGGCCAGGTAGATGCGATCCCAGTCGAAGGCCGCGAACAGGGCCTGGTTCAGCTTGCCTTTGTGACGGGCTTCCGTTGTCGGGGCTGAGCCCTTGTCCTTGCTGGACAGCGCCTCGACACGCGGGTACAGGTCGAGCACCACATGGGGCAGCTTGATCTTGCCTTGGAACTGCGCAGGAATTTCGTACAGCCACGGGAATTGCGTACGCTTGAACCCGAGTTTCTGGTTGTCCTTGTAGCCATCTTTCAGCGTCAAGGTCTTGAGCTTGCCTGCGGGCAGGCTGGCGCGGGTCGGGAAATCCAGCGTCAGCACTTCATCACTGGGCGTGATACCTTCTTCGCGCAGGTAATCTTTAAACGCAGCCATATAGCTGGCACGCACGCCGAAGATGTTCAGTGTTTCCAGCTTCTCCAGATGGGTGCCCTTGGGTCTTTCATGCGCTAAGGAGCGCTTGAGCGAGAAGCCCTTGCCCTTGAGGCGCACCCCGCGTCCGAACAACTGGATGATCTGCGAGCCTTCACCCTGGCCCATGTTCAGCAGACCCATCGTGGACACGCGCCAGCTGCTCCAGCCTTCGGTGAATTTGCGCGAGCCGATCAGCACGTTGAGGTGGCTATCCTTGTGGTTCAGCGTGCCGAACAGCGCGCCGCTGAAGTCGTCGCGTTCGCTGTCGAAGGCCTCGACGTCCTCCACCATCCCGAAGAAGCCCGCGTCGTCCCCGATGTTGATCAAGCCGAATGGGTCGGCATCGCCCACACGAAGCGCCAGCTCGCCTTTACTACTTTTGATGTTGACCAGTTTCAGGCGCTGGCGGGCCGAGGCATTGAACACACGCAGCAGAATGTCGGCGTACAGTTTGTCCACCTTGTCCGAAAAGTCCATCAGGGGTGTGAAACGCCCGCTGAAGATGTTGCTGCCCTTGGCATCCAAAATCTGCGCCTTATCCGCAACTAGGTCGGTCAGCCAGATCTTGATTTGCGCGTCGTTGTTCAGGAACCAGGCAAAGAAGTTCACCACTTCCAGAATGTCCGATTCCTCGCCAGACACCGTATTGCCCACGAACACCCATAGCGGCTTCTCGATGTTGAAGTCGGCGATCTTGTCGCGGTGCGTGTTCCACAGCCACAGCTGCTGGTAGTAGGCCAGCAGACAGGCGGTGAAATACTTGCGCGCGTTATCCGCCTCCTCATAGGCCTCGCCGTTCATGTTGAGGATCAGCGACTCCTTGCCATAGCCGTCCTCATAGAAGAACTTGTACGAGTAGTCGAACAGGATGCACTTGGCGTAAATCTCACGGGTCGCGGTGATGCGCGCGCGGCGCTTGTCCTCGGCGGAAAGCAGCAGCTGCGCCTTCTGCCCGTCATCCAGACTGCGCAGGCTGGTGGTGTTGAACAGCATCTTGGCGCGCTTTTTCTGGATGTCTTCTTCCGCCGCCACCACGGTCATGCCCTTGGCTACCGCCTGTCCGAAGGTGGCCGAGTATTCGAAAGCAAAACCGCCGCGCACCAGCGCATCGCGCCGCGCCATCCATGCGCCAGCCGCCGTACCAGTGCCCCGGTGCCCTTCGTCCACCAGCACCAAGTTGTTACCCTCGAAGGCCTCAACCGCAACGGTCTTGTCGCCCATCTCATCGCCCAGCTTGTTGATGTCGATGATTTGGACCAATCCTGTGCTCTTATATTTGTCAAACAGATTGGCCTCTTTAAAGCCCGACAGGTGAAGTTCCTCCAGATGCTGACGGCTCAAGCCTTCATTGGGCGTGAGCAGGATGATCTTGTCGGGAAAGTGATCGCTACGCCCCGCCTGGAAGTAGTGCAGGTATTGGCGGATATTGACGTGCAGCAGCAGGGTCTTGCCGCTGCCGGAGGCATTCCAGAAGGCGATCTTGTTCAGATCATGAGCCTCGAAATCGCGGAACGGCTCCGCGCCCGTCTCGGCGCGGTAGCGCGTCATTTCCTCGTTCAGGCCATTCAGCAGCTCCTGGCGATGGTTGAAGTACCAATCCAGATACAGCTCAGTGAACAACAGCGAAAGGTACTGGAAGTACTTCATCTGCAGTTCGTGGCCTTCCAGCTTGTTGCGCTGGGCGGTGATGGCCTGCCAGTGGGCGACGACGTTCAAGTCGTAGCGCCGCAGGTCGGCCTCGGGCACCTTGTTGGGATCGAACAAGCCTCGGATCAGTTCGTGGAAGAACTTGGTCTGGCCGTCCTCGTCGATGCCCTCGAAGCGGTCATCGCCCAAGCGCATCTTGAGCGCCGAAAGCTGGCCGCCCTGAAAAAAGCCCAGCACCCAGCGATTGAGTACCAGCTCCTGATGGAAGCTGCGCTTCTTGCCTATGCTCTTCCTGGTGGATTTATTCTTCGTTGCCACGGCTGGCCTCCTGTTCGCCCAACTCCATTGCCAGGCGGATCGCTTCAGCCTCCCGCGCCAGTTCGGTGCGCAGCTCTTCCTCGCTGGGCAATATCAGTTTGTAGCGGCTGGCAAAAAGCTGCTCGCTGCCGTTGAGCACCGAGTAGCGCACCACAGAATGGTCTTTGTCCTCGCACAGCAAAATGCCCACCGTGGGGTTGTCGCCCTCGCCGCGCTTCAAGTCGTCGTACATGCGCACATACATGTCCATCTGGCCAATGTCCTGGTGCGTCAGCTCGGTGGTTTTCAGGTCAATCAGCACGAAACACTTGAGCAGGTAGTTGTAGAACACCAGATCGATGTAAAAGTCCTTGCTTTCGGTGCTGATGCGCTGCTGCCGGGCCACAAAGGCAAAGCCCTTGCCCAGCTCCAGCAAAAAGGCCTGCAGTTTGTCCATCAAACCCTGTTCCAGCCCCGCCTCCAACAGCTTGCCGCTACCGGGCAAGCCCAAAAACTCCAGCATCACCGGGTCGCGCACAAAGGCACGGGGTGACTGCTCCAGACGAGCCAGGTTGTGCCCTGCTTCAGCGGCAACCGCCGCCTTGTCCTGGCTGAGCAGCAGGCGCTCATAAAACAGCGTGCCGATCTGCCGCTCCAGCGCGCGGGTGCTCCAGTTCTGGGTGGCCGCTTCCGTCATGTACCACTGGCGAGCCTCGGCACTATCCACGCGGGTGAGCAGGCGGTAATGCGTCCAGCTCAATTCGGAACGCACCGCGTCCCAAATTGGAAAGGCCTGAAAAAACGCCCGCATGTGGCGCAAGTTGCGCTCATCAAAGCCCTTGCCGAACTCGGCGGTGAGCTGCCCGGCCAGCATGGGCAGTAGGCGCTTGCCATAAGCCGCACGCGCTGCGCCGCCCTGTTCGAATTCCACAATATGCCGCCCCACCTGCCAGCAGGTTTGCACCTGTATCACGTCCACCGCACGTAAAACGCGCTGGCGCGCATCGGCAATGAGTGCGCGCAACTGGCCCACCAAGGGCATCAATGGGTCACTGACCTCGTGACCAGTCGTTGCAGGTGGCTGATTGGGTTTTTGCGCCATCACACATCCTCCACGCTGAACATACGCTCCAGGAACTCCGGCTCGATCTGGCGCAGCTTGAGCACGCGGGTGGCGCCGCCTTCCTCGGCCGTCTGTGTCAGCACGGTGGGAATGTTGTGGTCGCCGTTGATGTAGACCACGTCAAACTCATTGTCCGCCGGGTTGATGGCTAGCTTGTCGCAGAGCTTGCTGATGCCTTCGTAGTCCAGCACATCGCAATCGCGCCACAGCACGAGGCAGGTCTCATTGCTGGGCAGGGTTCCAGTGACGGTGACGAAGCCGCGCTGCGGCTGGGCGTCGATGTGCTTCACGCGCAGGCCGATCAGGTAATTGAAGGTTTCGACCAGATCGATTTTTCGGGCCTCATATGCGCCTGCCGAATCCACGGCGATATTGAGCTGGTAATCAAAAGGCTTTCTGAAGTCTTCCACCGACAGCAGCGAGCCACGGCTTTCCACATCCAGCAGGTAGTTGAGCAGGTAGTCATCCTTGGCCTGCTGCGGCAGGGTGTTTAGCAGATCGCCCTGCGCGGATGTGCGGCGCAGTTGGAGGTTGTTCAGGGTGTCTTCGTAGCTCTCTAGATAAAGCACCTTGAAGGCATGCGATATACCTTCGATATTTGTGGACGGCCGACCATCTTTCCATGTTGGACAGTAGACGACCTTCTGAATACGGGGCTTGATCACGCTATCAAAATAGTCGCCTTGTTCAACAAGTAGATACTTTCTTGATCCAGAATCTTTCCGGTTCAAATTGATCAGGGCATGACCGGTTGTTCCTGAGCCCGCAAAGTAATCGACCACAAAGGAATCTTTTTTGGATGCACAGTTGATGTGCAATGCATCCTCAACTGCATTAATGCTCTTCGGAAACGAAAACCCTGCGCCTTCGCCGAAAAGAGCCTTAAGCAGTTTTGTTCCATGCGAAGATGCGTCGTACTTTGGGTTGACCCAAACGCTTTTAGGTCTTGTCCCATCTTTTATACGGTCAATAAGTTGAACTTTCCATTCGCCCTTTCGATTGGTTGAGAAATTTATCTCCCCCTTCCTCAAGTGCTCCAGAAAAGAGGGGGGGGTTTTTCTCCAAACCCGGTGATTGCCCTCGCTGTCGATTGGGAGAATTTTTGTGGCACCCTCGAATTCCTCGAGCGCAGCCTGTTTGGTCTCAGGGTTGAAGAAGATTGGGTAGTAGGAGTTTGGTCTCTCTTGAGGTGTTGAGTACCCGCCTGTTCTCAGAAAGTCTCTCCATTTAAAACTACCATCGCCATCTCCAAGGCTGTACTGGGCTGTCTGCTCGTCGGACAAGGGGAAAAAGTCAATATCTGCCTCGACAGCATTCTTCGCGTAGAACAACAAATATTCATGGCTTGTTGCCAGATATTTGTCGTTTGTTCGACCCGATGGTTTGATTTCCACCACGAGATTGCCCAGCCTATTTTCCGGCTGAAAAACGGCATCAAGCAGACCTTCAAGGTATGGGAGCTCATAATCATCAATTGCACAGCTCATGACCCCCGATTCCTTCAAAACACTAAGGGCGGGAGAGACGCGACTCTGAATCATCGAAAGCCACGATGATTCCTTGTATTGATTCTTGTAAACAAAACTATTTTCAGAGGTGTTGTAAGGTGGATCTAGATAGATGTAGTCCACCGCATTCTTGAATCTCTGCGAAATGAGTTGGACCGCCTGAAAGTTGTCGCCCTTGATTAATGTCCCATCGATGGACGCATCTAGATCATCAACTGATGCAAGAAGTTGGGCCAGGAAATCCTTGTCAAACAACGAGGTATCGACCGCCAAATACGGATTCGCCTTGAGGAATGCAATGGTTCCAGGTAGCACATGTGACGCAACATCCTTGTTTGCGTCCTTGAGTAGTCTTAGGCTTGCCCACTGATTCCACTGCTTTTGATTGGCGACAATCATCGGGTAGAGAGAATCCGGCACCCGATCCAACGTGATGCAGTAGTGACTGGAGACAACGAACTTCTTTTTCAGCCACAGCTTCTTTTGGAAGTCTTCCAACTGGGCCAAGAAAGTGATCAGCTCCAGCGCGATTGAGCGCAGGCACTGGATCATGCGCAGGTTCTTTTCGATGTCGGCAAACGCGCCCGCGTTCTGCACATCGTCCAGATGCATGACTTCGTTCTTGATGTAGAAATCCAGTTCGCACCGGAGGAAACCACCTAGATCCTTATGGATGAAGTAATCCGCCGTGTTCTTGGTGGTGTAGTTGGTCAGGTGCTTTTCCAGCAGGGTGCGCTGCGGGTTCTTCTCGGTGGGGGCACGATCGCCCAAGGCCAGCCAGCGGGCCTTGACGGCGGCGTCCGCCAGCACGGCCTCTACGGCCTTGGTGTTCAGTGCCTCCTGCTTGGTGCCTTTGGGCTGGGCGGCGTACTCGAAGCGGATGATCAGCTCCTGGTTGCCGTCACTGCCAGATGCTTCCTCCACTGGCACCAGTTCCTCTTCGTACTCGTCGCCGTTTTCATCCACACGGGTGATAGTCTTCGCCGCCACCAGGGCAAATCGACGTTCCTTGTCGTTGTCCTTGCGGTTGTCCTTGGCGGTGTCGGCGGCCACCAGGCGGAAATGCACCGTGCGGCCGTCTTCGAGCTTGAAGCTGTAGTTGCTGAAGTTCTCGCCACTCTTGGTGTAGTACTGATCCTTATTGGCCCAGTGCAGCATCACCTCTTCGCCGGCGTAGGGAATGGCGTAGGTGTCGCCCTTGTAGCGGCGCTGGCTGATGAAATCGCCGTTCTGGTAGTAGCGCGAGAAGAAGGTGAGCAGGTGGGAGAACACGGCGTTTTCGTGTTCGCTGCTGCCTGCTGCTGCTTCCTTCAGCTTGGCGCGCAGTTCTTGCACCTTGGGCACGGCATCGGGGTTCACGCCCAGGGCTTGGGCATTCTTTTCGGCCTCTTGCAGTTCGGCTTGCCATTGCTGCACGGACGCGGCGCTGCCAGCGGTAAGGGCGGCCTGCACCTTCTCAAACAGACGGTTTTCCAGGTAGTCGTTGATCTCGCCCGCACGGGCGTTGAGGATGCGGTAGATGCCGAAGTCCAGCTCCGGACGGTCGATCTGGAAGATCTCGCGCAGCTTGGCAACAAGCTCCTGATATTTTTTATTATTTTTGTGATTCATAAATTTTTACTTTAAAAGGCGTAGGTTTAAAACAATACAAAGGCGGGGGAGATTACCACGATTGGCCCAGACCTCAGGCCAAAATCGCTGTAGTGGATTGGTGATAACGGCGAATGGGATTAGATATAAGGTCGCTGGCGAAGCCATTTGGTGGCGATGTATTTCACGCCAGCCCGTACCGGCGCGCCAGCATGCAGCGCGCGCCGGTCGGAACGCCCTTGCTCATCGACATTACTAAAATACAAAGCACGTCCAGTACGAGGGCGCACCGATAAACCTAGCTCGGGAAACTCGGTGGCGCCGCCTTCGTCCACTTCATTGAGATATAACACCAAGGTAGCAACACGTTGCCCGCCATGCCCTAAACGCGCAGCAATCGCGGGGTTATTAACATCAAACCAATCATAATGCGCCTTGTATTCCCCCCCCGGGGTATAGCGCAATACTTGAATCCCCTCGCCATGTTCCACCGGCCAATCGACCAATGCCGCCAAGCGCTGTTCAATTGTCGCCAACAATGGGCTTTCTCCCCGCTGAAAACCAGCACCATCGCTGCGGCGTTCTGGATGTAAGATCGGTTGACCATCATCTCCCACCACGGTAGCACGGGTTAATTTACGCTCACCCGCACTAATCAACTCACGGCATTCGTCTGCCGTCAACACATTGTCGAAGACAATCACTTCGGGACTTTTTAGATGTAGGGCAATTTGAATTTCATGCCCTGCAATCGATACGCTATTGCCATTCACCACCGGCTTCGGTGCAATCAAAGTATTGATATCACTGCTGGCAGCGTGGAGGGGCGCTTCGGCGGCGGCGAATAACTTGACGATAATGGCGTGATCGAGCCCTCCTTTTTCTTTCATATCACGCCATAGATCGGCTGCAAGGCAACCCCGTTGCAAATTATGGCGCAGCCAGTCTAGCCATTGTTGGTACGGTAATAATTCATTCATGTGAACTGTCACTTTCAGCGGGCCCGCGCCGCATTATCCATTCTGACATCGTATCTTTTAACTGAACAACTGCACCAGCCAATCGAAAAAGGGACGACATTGATGCCCACCACACACCACCCACACGGCAGTAAAGCCCATCAACATCCCCACCACCACCTTCTCACCGACACCCCCCGTTACCACGGTGACTGGCGAGCGAAAGCGTTGCCGCCAAGGCCATAACAGGGGGATGCCGGAAGGGGTCACAAAATCGGCAGCCAAGTGCGATAAATAGCCCAAAGCCAACCCTGTTGCCCAGCCCGGCGGCGTGTTGAGGTAATACAATAAGAACCACAGCCCAACAATGATAATAAGCAAGGAATGCGTAAAACCACGATGGCCAAACAGCTTGGAGATAGGCACGGAAAGAATCTTCACCCGCCGCCCCAAAGTGGAGTGCGGGTGATCGATATCCGGCAACATACACCCGATCAGCACCGCCAAAATATCCAGCGACTCCAAACCAATCCATCCTGCTTTCACACTGACAATCGCAGTCAGTGCACCCACAGTTAAATGCGAAGAAAACTGCATCGTTAAGCAACCAATTCACGCAATAATTCTTTTAATCTCACCACCCGCATAGCGACATCAGGCAGCGCCACTTCCACTTTTAACTTGTCCTGTCCCAACAATTTGTAATGCCGTTTACTTTGTATAAGCTGGATAATCTTGATCGGCTCAACCGTGGTGGTTTTATCAAAAATCAATGTCATCCCTTCTGCCGTTGCCACACATTTTTTAATCCCGATCGCGTGGGCAAGCAAGCGCAAGCGATGACTGTCGAGCAAGGTTTTCACCGGCGAGGGTAACAAACCAAAACGGTCGATCAATTCTTCTTGTAGCTGATCAATCTCTTGTTCAGCATCGGCACACGCCATCCGCTTATACAACACCAAGCGTTCGTGGACATCAGGACAATAATCCTCTGGCAATAAGGCCGGTGCAGCCAAGTGAATTTCAGTGTGAATACCCAAAGGTTGGTCAAGATCGGGTTCTTTACCTTGTTGTAAAGCACGCACTGCTTGTTTCAGCATATCGGTATATAAGCTAAAACCCACCTCTTGCATTTCGCCCGACTGTCCCTCGCCTAACACCTCGCCTGCACCACGAATTTCTAAATCGTGCATCGCCAACGCAAAGCCCGCCCCCAAGTCCTCCATCGCCTGAATCGCCTCCAAACGCTTTTGGGCATCGCGGGTTAGGTGATCGGGGGTGAGCAAATAGGCGTAGGCCTGATGGTGAGAACGGCCAACACGCCCGCGTAATTGATGCAGCTGAGCCAAGCCAAATTTATCAGCGCGGTGAATAAGAATCGTATTGGCATTCGGAATATCAATCCCTGTTTCAATGATGGTTGAACACAACAGCACATTAAAACGCTGCTGGGTAAAATCGCGCATCACCTGTTCCAACTCGCGCTCACGCATTTGACCGTGGGCAATTTCTATCCGCGCCTCGGGAAGTAGCTCAACCAAACGCTGCCGCATATTGTCGATGCTATCGACCTCGTTGTAGAGGAAAAACACCTGACCGCCGCGTTTTAACTCACGCAACACCGCCTCCCGAATCACCCCAGGTGCGGTTGGACTGACAAAGGTTTTCACTGCCAACCGGCGGTTGGGCGCGGTGGCAATCACGGAAAAGTCGCGCAACCCTTCTAAGCTCATGGCCAAGGTGCGCGGAATAGGCGTGGCCGTTAGCGTCAGAACATCAACGTCAGTCCGTAGGCGTTTCAGTTGTTCTTTATGGCGAACCCCAAAACGGTGTTCCTCATCAATAATCACCAATCCCAAACGAGCAAAGTCAACATCAGGCTGTAACAAGCGGTGGGTACCAATCACAATATCCACCGTTCCTTCTTTGATGCCAGCCAGCGCCGTTTTCAGTTCTTTGGCACTGCGAAAACGCGATAATTCGGCAATTTTGACCGGCCAATCGGCGAAGCGGTCGCTGAAATTTTGATAATGCTGTTCTGCCAATAACGTGGTGGGGACCAATACGGCCACCTGCTTACCCCCCATCACCGCGACAAAAGCCGCCCGCAAAGCCACTTCGGTTTTACCAAAACCCACATCACCGCACACCAAACGATCCATCGGTTTACCCGAGGTCATATCGCTTAACACGGCTTGAATAGCGGCGGCTTGATCGGCGGTTTCTTCAAAACCAAAACTCTCGGCAAACGCGTCATAGTCATGGCTATCCAACGCAAAGGCATGGCCGCGCCGCGCTGCGCGTTGGGCATATAAGTTGAGCAATTCAGCCGCAGTATCCCGAACTTTTTCGGCAGCACGCTTACGCGCTTTTTCCCATTGTGTTGAACCCAAGCGAGTCAAAGCGATTTTGTCGCTGGCCATGCCGGCATAACGGGAAATGCAATTTAAGTGCGACACAGGGACATAGAGCTTGGCACCATCGGCATATTCCAACACCATCAACTCGCTTGGCCCATCGCCTAAATCCATGCTGACCAGTCCTTGGTATAAACCAATGCCGTGTTCTTCATGTACCACCGGATCACCAGCGCGAATTTCGGCTAAATCGCGCAACACCGTATCAGGATTATGGCTTTTGCGACGCCGGCGACTGAGGCTGCTGCGTTGGTGTTGATAGAGTTCAAATTCGGTGACAAAGGCAATATGGTTTTCATGGTCAATAAAACCGCTGGTCAGTTGTCCTGCCACCAAGATCAAACCGGCGGCGTGCGTCATCGCGGCAGCGACATCATCGACCCATGCCGCTTGCCAGCCATAATCACGCAAAAACTGATTTAAGGTTTCACGGCGACCGACGCTCTCGGCCACTAAACACACCCGACCAGTAAACTGTTGGGTAAATTGTTCGAGCAGCGCAAAGGGGGTGTCGCTGCGGCGTTGGATATGCAAGGGCGGCAAAGGGGCAAGGGTGGGTTGCCATTCACCTTCTTGTGGCAAGCGCCAGCAAGGATAGGCTTTCAAGGCCGCCATCAAAGCATCCGGACGCAGATAGAGTGCATCAGGTGGCAATCCGGGGCGAGCAGGGTCGCTACCAATCATGTTGTAGCGCGATACGATGTCTTGCCATGCCTGTTCTGCGGCAGGCAGGGTGTGATGGTGTAGGACACACGCGGCTTGTGGACTGAGATAATCGAAAATTGTGGCGGTTTGTTCAAAGAATAATGGTAACCAGTATTCAATCCCTGCCGGCAATATCCCATTAGAGACATCTTTATACAAACGACAACGCGAGGGATCCCCCTCAAATTGTTCACGCCAACGACTGCGAAAAGCCGTAATTGCCGCCTCATCAGACGGAAACTCACGCGCGGGCAACAGTTGAATCTGGGTGACCTGATCGAGGGTACGCTGGCTATCGACATCAAATGTCCGCAAGCCATCGATTTCATCGTCCATCAAATCAATCCGATACGGCAAACTGGCCCCCATCGGAAACAGGTCGATAAGCCCACCACGAATCGAAAACTCGCCGGGAGCATATACCTGTGTCACATGCTGATACCCCGCCAACACCAAATCAGCCCGCAAGCGCTCGGTATCCAGTCGTTGTTTTTCCGACAGCATAAAACTGCGCCCAGCCAGATAGTCCAACGGCGCTAAGCGTTGCATAGCGGTGGCTACCGGCAACAGCAACACATCAACCTGTCCTTGGCGCAACCGCCACAAGGTCGCCAACCGTTCACTGACCAAATCGGCATGGGGTGAAAAATGATCGTAGGGCAACGTTTCCCAATCAGGGAAAACTGCCACACGTAAATCTGGGGCAAAAAAGCTGATTTCCTCTGCCAGCCGCGTACTATCACGCGCCTGCTCAGTTAACACCAATAACGGCTGTTTTGCTAAAGCAGCCAACTGTGTCAGACAACGACTATCCGCACCAGCTGGGAAAAAAGGCAGGGTTTGTTTTTCGCCACGACGAGGGAGAGAGAGCAAGCGCAGAGCAGACATAAATCAGCAAATGTTAAAAATAAAGAAGGGATTATAACGGTCATCGCTTTATTGCTGCATTGCAACTAAAGCTAAAAATTAAATTTCTCTATTTCACAAATCAGGTTTTCGTTTTACATTGCAGACTTTCGTTATGCGACTTATTTTGTTTTGGATGTTTAATGCTAATCGGATGCAACAAAAACTGCGTCAAACTGACGCATCAGTGTTGCGATCGGGTGTTAGAGTACTATCCATCACTGACTATTTGTTGTTAGCCAAACCAGACGTTTGAGGGGAGACATGAATGGCGTGGCTTATGCCGTTCTTGCTGTTATTGAGCTTGGCGCTTAGCGCAGCGTGTATCTATTTGCTTCACCGCCTTCGGCAGTTGGAGCGCATACGCTATCGTTTTAACAGTGTATTGCAACACAGCCCCAATCCAGTTTTTGTCAAAGATATTGCTGGCCGTTACTTACATGTCAGCCATAGTTTTGCAGAATTGCTAAATAAAAAAGAAAATGAGTTAATTGGCAAAGAAGCTTTAGATTGTCTACCAGAAAATCAAGGTTTTGAAGAATTACAAAAACTTGATGACATCATTTTTCGTACTGGACAGCCCTGCCATATCGAGACACAGTTGAATCATGGTGTAGATCAACGTTTTATTCTTGCCACAAAATTTCCGCTCTACTCTGCTGATGGCATTCTCAATGCCATCGGTTGTATTGCGACAGATATCACCGCTCAGCGTGAGAATGAATTACGCCTTAACGAAGCCGAGGAACAATATCGCGCCCTCGCTGAACAAAAATTGGTTGGTGTGTTTATCCAGCAAGACAACGAAATTGTCTATATCAATCAACGACTCGCTGATTTGATGGACTACAGTATCGACGAGCTGTTAGGGAAGTCGCTTGATGAATGTCTGATCGACAGTGAAATCGAACGAATTCGTCAACAAGCAGCATACCGCATCGAAAATCAAGTCGAACACCACCGTTTTATCACCACATTGCGCTGCCGTGATAACCGCCCGTTGCCGGTCGAAATTCACAGCCGATTGTTTGACTATCATGGGCAATCTGCCTTTATCAGTGTGGTTCTCGACATCTCCGAGCGGCTGGCGACTGAGACCAAGCTAAAACTGGCTTCTACTGTGTTTGATAATTCGTCGGAAGGGATTTTGCTCACCGACCACGAGGCCAGAATTATTGCCGTCAATGCCGCTTTTTCGCGCATCACAGGCTATAGCGAAGCTGAAGCCGTCGGCAGGCGCTCACGAATGTTCCGTGTTGACCACATGGGTCATGCAGTGAATGCTCAGATGATGCGGGCGTTGGATGAATGTGGTTTATGGCAAGGCGAATTTCTCGACCGGCGTAAAGATGGCGACCTATATCCGGTGTGGCTGTCGATTAGCGCAGTCAGCGATGACACTGGTGCAGTTCAGCATTATGTCTGTGTATTTTCTGACATCACTAAGCGCAAAGTCGCTGAAGACAGGCTACAGTTCCTCGCCAGCCACGACCCGCTGACTCGACTACCCAATCGGGTCAACTTTATCGAAAGACTCACTAAAGCTGTCGATCATGCACGCGAGAATAACAGCCAGCTGGCCGTGATGTTTATCGACCTCGACCGTTTTAAGCTGATCAATGATTCCTTTGGTCATCCGGCAGGGGACGATTTACTGCGCGTGATTTCCGCACGACTGAAATATGCGGTGGGGAATGAGGCTTTTCTGGGACGTTTTGATGGTGATGAATTTACGGTGATTTTCGAGGGGGATTGCCACAAAGACGCCATCACCGCGATAGCGGATCGTTTACTGACCGAGTTAGCACAGCCATTAAAGTTAGAAGAACATGAGCTATTTGTAACCGGCTCTATCGGCATTGCCATCTTCCCAAGCGATGGGAATGATGCCATGTCGTTACTGAAAAATGCAGATACGGCCATGTATCGCGCAAAAGAAGCAGGCAAAAATACGTATGAGTTTTTTGCCGCTACCATGAATGAACAAGCTTTTGAACGCTTGCTCATGGAAAATGGTTTGCGTTTGGCATTAGAGCGGCAAGAGTTCCGTTTGGTGTATCAACCACAGGTGAATCCGTTTACCGATAAAGTTCAAGCAGTTGAGGCGTTGTTACGCTGGTATAACCCAGAAATTGGGATGGTATCACCCGCTCAATTTATCCCGATTGCCGAGGAATCTGGCCTCATCCGCCCAATTGGTGAATGGGTGATGGCAGAAGCCTGCCGACAGTTGGCACGTTGGGATGCCGAGGGAGTGGAGGTGCCTCGCGTGGCAGTTAACCTATCACCAAGGCAATTTATGGACAGCCGCTTGTTAGAGAAAGTGGTCACTGCATTTACAGCAGCAGGTATTTCACCACAGCGCTTAGAGTTGGAAGTGACAGAATCAACCTTGATGCAAGATCCTGCGGAGGCAATTCAGGTATTAAACCAGCTAAAATCGTTGGGGGTGATGCTGGCCATTGACGATTTTGGTACCGGTTATTCTTCTCTGTCGAACTTGAAGCGGTTTCCTTTGGATTGTCTGAAAATCGACCGTTCTTTTATCGAAGGGATCCCAGACGATGGCGATAATGTGGCAATTACTGAAGCAATTATGGCGATGGCGAAGAAACTGCGCTTGTTTGTCGTAGCCGAAGGTGTCGAAACCAGCGAACAAAGGCTGTTCTTGAAACGCTGTGGCTGTGAGTTAATTCAGGGCTATTTCTACAGCAAACCCCTGCCGCCGGAGCAACTGGCACACTTTATCGGTGAACGTGAACAAAATGTTGTGCTGAATATCGACTAATCATCCTAGAACTCGCGCCAACTTTTGGCGGTAATCTCGTGTCAGTTGGATTGGTAAAATTATCCCGAAAACATATCTATCCATACTTATTGATTTATTATTTAACATCGAGAATCCTTGTGGATAAAATCAATCAGTGAAATCAATCGCTTACATTATCAGTTTTCAAATGATTATTTTGAAACCGGTAAGATTGAAAAAATCAACCTCTCCAGAACTATCACACATGTCCCCACACCTCATATCTACCGCTACCGCCTCACCCTGCACGAGAGCATTAACGATTACCTGATGACAGAAAACATTGACATCAGATACTTTTACCGCATGAAAACCCGTGAAAGCATTGATGACAAGATCGAACGCTTTTCCAACCGCGAAGATCAATACCCTGTTAACAACTGGCTCAATGATATTTTTGGCGCACGTATCATCTTGACTATCGATGAAATCAATGCCGCGATGGCTTTACTGGATGATTGGCAGGATGAGTTAAATCTAAAAAACTGGTATTTGCGCAATAAAGCGGGGTATCGTGGTTTGCACGTATATTTCAAAAACAAAAACAACTTTTACTTTCCGTGGGAACTGCAAATCTGGGATACTGCGGATATGCAAAACAATATCGATAACCACCAAAAATTTAAAAGAAGTTTTTTGTAATCTTGCGCTGGAACCAAGCTAATAGGGCAGACCAACGGGTCTGCCCTAATGCTTTTTGCTGAATCGGGAAGAATTACAACGTATCCATCAATGCTCGGGCTTCTGCCTTACGAGCATCATCCCCTTCGGCAAGCACTTCTTCCAGAATTTCCCGCGCGCCTTCACTGTCTCCCATTTCGATATAGACGCGAGCTAGATCAAGTTTGGTACTAATTGGATCACCAATATCCAAATCATCTGGCTCTTGCTGCGCTTTATCTTCGGGTGTCGTTAAGCTGAGGCTGTCTTCATCCTTCACCGGTGGCGGTGGGGGAGGCGGTTCGGCCAAGATATCATCGATGGCAAAATCAAAATCGAGGATTGGGTTTTCCACCTCGGGCTTAGGCGACTCGGCCACCGGCTCAGGCGCAGGTTCCGGTTCAACCACCACATCATCCGGAATCACTGCCGGTTCAGGCTCAGGCTCGGGTGCAGGGGTTGGTACTGGCGTGCCCGATAAGTCTTCGGCAAACATCGCCATCATGGCATCAATTTCTGCGTCTTCAGCCGTTGGCGTCAGTGCTGGTGGTGGAACGGCCTCGGTTAATACCGCTGGTGTGGGCACCACTTCTTCTAAATCATTCAACAAGGCTTCCATTTCCAGCTCAGGAATCGCGTCAGCTGGACTAGGTGCGGGTGGAATTGCGGCACTGACAGGCGGAGGGACAGCTTGACCAGGGATGGCCAGCATATCGAAATCTTCTGTGAACTCTAACAACGCGCCAGGTGGCGGTGTTGGCGCAGCAGCAGGCGGTGCCTCTGGTTCAGGGACAATGGCTTCTAACAACGGCTCGACCACGATTTGAGACATTTCAGGTGGCTCGGGTTCAACTGCCACCGGCTCAGGTAAAGGTTCTGGTTCTGGCTCGATTACCGGCTCAGGTGGTAATGGTGGTGCTGTAGCAATCACTTCATCAACAGCCGCTAATTCTTCCGTTTTTTCCTCTTGCCGACGCCGCCAGTAGAACAATCCACCTAACACGGCGGCTAAACCCGCTGCACCACCTGCCGCCCACGGCCAAATGGGTTCTTCTTCAGCTTCTGGAGCCGCCGCTTTTTCAGTAGAGGCGGGTTTGCTGGCTGCCGGCACCGGTTTATCTGCGGCAGGAGCTTGAGCTGGATCGGGTTTACCTTCACTGCGATTTTGCTGTTCAGCTAGCGCCTTATTTTTCAGCTCTAACAAGGCTTTCATATCGCTGACGTTTTTTTCCAGCTCTTTGATACGATCATTCGCCTCGTCTATCGCCTTATCTCGCGCAACCAATTCTTCTTCTAAAACTTGTACTTTTTTCTGTGCATTGGCTAAGGCTTTCTCATCGGCACGAGATAAGCGCAACACATCACGCCCCGCTTCAGCACTCGGCGCCGCCGTTTCAGGCGTTTGCGCCACAATACGGCCTTTAGTGGTATCTGGTGCGCGCTGTTGTCCGGTTTGTTGCGATGCCATATCCGCCACACGACCACGATAAGCGCGCCAGTTAGCGACCTGCGCTTGCACTTCACGATGTGCTTCAGCAGGCGGCGTTTTAGCCAATTCATTTTTCGGTGGCACTTTTAAGGTTTTGCCAGCAATAACAATATTCATATTGCCAGCAAAAGCGCGCGGGTTGGTTTCGTATAACCCGACCATCACCTGTTCCAAACTCACGCCACTTGGCTTAACTTTACTGGCAATACCAGACAGGGTATCGCCAGTGCGCACGGGGTAGGTTTTACCATTAGCCAACGGGCCGACGGTATCATCTTTAGCGGTGGCTTTTTCGGGAGGGGTGGCAGGGCCACCGATAAGGCCAGTGAGCGCTTGTGAACGGGTTTTCCCTGCGGTTTCAATATCGAGCAACACCGACACATAAGCACTGCGAGCAGGCGTCGGCGAGGCCAAACGCACCACCGCTTTACCATCGGTTTTTTTCTCTACGGAAATCACTGCATCACGGAGAAATTCGGGATAGGGCAGGCGGTTACGTTTAAATTGATCAGCCGAGGCAATACGAATTTTTAAGTCGTTGGCTGCAACATCGCTCACTTCTAATTCAGCCCGAAATGGCTGACCCAAGCCAGAAGTAATCCGCAAGGCACCCAGCTCGGCAGCCATAGCCGGTGCGGCAGACAGCAATAAAGAAGTCGCCAGCACATTTCGTCGGAAAGTCGGGGAAAAGTTCACAGCCCACCTTTTTCTTATTGCGTAGAATGTTTTAGGGTCTTGAGTAGCCACGCTACCCAAGCCGTAAACTGACACAGGCTATTCAAGTGTGTCGTGATTTTACGGGCGTCGCAATATTTTACTGTCCTGTCGCCAGCAGTTCTAGCACAGGTTTTGCAACCGCAACCCGCACATTATCGGCACATAACCAGAAATTCAACAGCGATTTTTGCGTTTCTGCGCGATTGACACGAGCAATAGTCAACCTATCTTGGCCTGTTACCGACATGGGGTTCGCATCAACCAAGGCCTCATCTGCCAACACCACACAGCCAGCAGCCCGCCACCATTCGCATACGGTTTCGATATCCAACGGCATGTCTGTTTCTATTTCCACGTTTAAGGTATGGCCAAAAAACACCGGCACCCGATGACGGCGCACCGTTACGCTGTCTTCAGTCAACAGCAACAGTTGTGCCAACTGCTGTTGTGCTTGGTCTTGCTCTGTTTGTGACAGCGGCAGAATATTAAACGCCATTCGTTGCGGAAAAATATCGTTAATCAATGGTTGTTGATTAAACAAAGCGGTGGTTTGCGAGGCCAGCTCTTCAATGCCCGCCTGACCATAATCTGACACCGCCTCCATACTGACTGCTGCGACACGACGCAGGCGGGTATGTTGTTGAATCGGCAACAACGCTTGTGCCAACACACTCACCACCGGCAAAGGCAATGCCACAGCAGTGCTTGCTGTGGTTTTGTGTAAGGCACGCACCGCCTGAGGCCAGCAATTCGCCACGTCATCGACTGCCAACACTACCAATAGCCCCAGCTGCTGTAATTCACGTGCCAAGTCGCTGTCGTGAGCCACTGCCGCATGGCAGATCACCACCGCTTGCACTTGCGTAAAATCGAAATCGTGATAATCACCAACCGTCAATTCGTGGTGGCCGAAATAGACCGATTCACCGGCCAAATCAGCCAAATCTAACGCATGGACATTTGCCAGCGGCCAACTGGCGCTAGCGAGTAAATCACAAATCGCACTACCCACTACCGTGGTAGCACCAATGATTGCAACTGCAGAAGAAACCGTATGAGACATAGCAAGTCCTAAACAATACATAAAACAACGTGAAAATTTGTTGCAAAAACAACACTCTTTAGACGAATAAAGGCGAATTTAATTGCAAAACAGTAAGTCAAACATCAGCCAACACATTCACTAAAAAGGGCATCGCAGATGATGCCCTTACCGATGCAGTATGGGAGCATTTATCGCCCCCATACGGCGTCAGATTACTTTTCTAACACAATGCGCAACATGCGACGCAGTGGTTCAGCCGCGCCCCACAACAGTTGATCACCGCAGGTAAAGGCGCTGATATATTCACCACCCATACCGAGTTTGCGGATACGACCCACCGGCACAGTCAAAGTCCCAGTCACTGCCGCAGGCGTCAATTCTTTCATCGACACTTCGCGTTGGTTTGGCACCACTTTCACCCAATCGTTGGCTTTGGCTAACAAAGCTTCGATTTCAGCAACTGGCAAGTCTTGTTTCAACTTGATGGTTAACGCTTGGCTGTGGCAACGCATCGCGCCAATCCGCACGCACAGGCCATCAATCACGATAGGATTGGCTGCACGACCCAAGATTTTATTGGTCTCAACGCCGCCTTTCCATTCTTCCTTCGATTGACCATTGCCCAAATCTTTGTCAATCCAAGGAATCAAGCTACCTGCCAACGGCACACCGAAGTATTCAGTTGGATTGGCATCAGAGCGAATAAACTCGGCCACTTTGCGATCGATGTCGAGAATCGCGCTGTTTTTGTCGGCCAATTCCGCAGCGACAGCGGCATTCACTGCGCCCATGCCTTTCAGCAATTCGCGCATATTGTTAGCGCCAGCGCCCGAAGCTGCTTGGTAGGTCATCGATGTTGCCCACTCAACCAGATCGTTCTGGAACAGACCACCCAGCGCCATCAACATCAGGCTAACGGTGCAGTTACCGCCCACAAAGGTCTTGCCGCCTTTAGCGAGAGAATCTTTGATCACATTCATATTGACTGGATCTAAGATAATGACGGCTTCGTCTTCCATCCGTAACGCGCTGGCGGCATCAATCCAATAGCCATCCCAACCAGTGGCACGCAGCGGGGCATACACTTCGTTGGTGTAATCGCCACCTTGGCAGGTGATAATCACATCACATGCTTTGAGCTCATCAAGGTTTTTCGCATCTTTCAGCGCGGGTGCAGTTTTGCCGCCAAAGCTCGGCGCAGCGCCACCAGGGTTAGAAGTGGTGAAATAAATGGGCTCGATATGAGCGAAATCGTTTTCTTCTACCATGCGCTGCATCAGCACCGAACCCACCATCCCGCGCCAGCCAACTAAACCGACTTTTAACATCATTTATCCTTTATTTATCTATTCAAAAATTGACTTTGAACCAGCCACACGGCTTACAGTGCTGCCAATACCGCATCGCCCATTTCACGGGTACCGACGCGCTTGGTGCCCGGCTCGTAAATATCACCGGTACGCAGACCTTGTGCTAACACTGCCTTGACGGCGTTTTCAACACGCTGTGCCGCTTGTTCCTGATTAAAGGTGTAACGCAGCATCATCGCAGCAGAGAGAATCGTTGCTAGTGGATTTGCCACCCCTTTGCCAGCGATGTCGGGTGCCGAACCGTGAGAAGGCTCATACAAGCCTTTGTTATTGGCGTCGAGCGATGCCGAAGGCAACATCCCAATCGAACCGGTTAACATCGAGGCTTCATCTGACAAAATATCGCCGAACATATTGCCAGTAACCATGACGTCGAACTGTTTTGGTGCTTTCACCAACTGCATAGCGGCGTTATCCACCAACATATGAGTCAATTCGACTTCCGGATATTCCGGAGCCAATTCGGTCATCACATCGCGCCATAATTGGGTGGTTTCCAACACATTCATTTTGTCCACCGAGCACACCCGCTTGTTGCGCTTCATCGCCGCTTCAAATGCCACTCGGCCAATACGGCGGATTTCGCTTTCGGTGTAGTGCATGGTATTGAAACCAAAGCGTTCACCGTCGCGCACTTCCACGCCACGCGGTTGGCCGAAATAAATATCACCGGTCAATTCACGCACGATTAAAATATCCAAACCGGCAACAACTTCAGGCTTGAGGGTGGAAGCATTCGCCAGTTCAGGATACAAAATCGCAGGGCGCAAATTCGCAAACAGGTTCAAGTCTTTACGAATCGCCAACAAACCACGTTCTGGACGGAGCGGACGATCGAGGGTGTCGTATTGAGGCCCACCAACCGCCCCCAATAAAATGGCATCCGCTTCACGGGCCAATTTTTGCGTCACTTCGGGATAAGGCTGACCATATTGGTCATACGCTGCCCCACCCAAAGGCGCTTCTTCCATTTCAATCGGCAAACCGTCACTACGCAGGGCGTCTAACACCCGCTTGGCTTGTTCAATAATTTCTGGGCCAATCCCATCACCCGGTAAAACAGCAATTTTCATGAGCAGTATGCTTTCGTTGAATCAGCCAGTTAGGCGAATAACCAAGGTTGTTGCTGACGTCGCACTTCTTCATAGCGACGAATTTCTTCAGCATGGGCCAAAGTCAAACCAATTTCATCTAAACCATTTAATAAGCAATGTTTGCGATGTTCGGTGATGTCGAACGCGAACGAGGTACCGCCGGGAGTGGTGACGGTTTGTTGCGCCAAATCGACGGTGAGGGTATAGCCGTCTTGGGCTTCACATTCACGGAATAGCTGATCGACTGCTTCGGCTGCTAAGACAATCGGCAACAAACCGTTTTTGTAACAGTTGTTAAAGAAAATATCGGCAAAGCTTGGCGCAATCACCACGCGGAAACCGTAGTCTTCTAATGCCCAAGGCGCATGTTCACGGCTCGAACCACAACCAAAGTTTTCGCGGGCTAACAAGACTTGCGCGCCCTGATAGCGTGGGAAATTCAACACAAAGTCAGGATTGCGTGGTCGTTGGCTGCAATCTTGGCCGGGTTCACCGTGGTCGAGATAACGCCATTCATCAAACAAATTCGGGCCAAAGCCAGAGCGTTTGATCGATTTCAAAAACTGTTTTGGGATAATGGCATCGGTATCGACGTTAGCGCGGTCGAGTGGGCAGACAAGGCCATTGAGTTGCGTAAACGCTTTCATAGTGTTTTCTCTCAGAACTGGCGGATATCAACAAAGTGGCCACTGATGGCGGCGGCGGCAGCCATCGCAGGGCTAACCAAGTGGGTACGTCCACCTTGACCTTGACGGCCTTCGAAGTTGCGGTTGGAGGTCGAAGCACAGCGTTCACCCGGTTCGAGACGGTCGGCGTTCATCGCCAAACACATCGAACACCCTGGCTCCCGCCACTCAAAACCCGCAGCCAAGAACAGATGATGCAAACCTTCTTGTTCTGCTTGGGCTTTGACATTGCCCGACCCCGGCACCACCAACACCTGTTTCACCGAAGGCGATTTTTGTCGGCCTTGAATCACCGCCGCTGCGGCACGCAAGTCTTCAATCCGAGAATTGGTACAGGATCCAATAAACACCTTATCGACAGCAATCTCGGTAATCGGGGTATTGGCCTGCAAACCCATATAGTTCAAAGCGCGCTCGATACTGCCCTTTTTCACCGGATCGGCTTCTAAAGCCGGATCAGGCACACGGCCATCGACCCCAATCACCATTTCAGGCGAGGTGCCCCAAGTGACCTGAGGCACAATCTCGGCAGCAGGCAGTTCCACTACGGTGTCGAATTGTGCGCCTTCATCAGAATGCAAGGTATTCCAGTAGGCAACAGCAGCATCCCATACCTCTGCTTTCGGGGCAAAGGGGCGGCCTTTGACGTATTCGATGGTTTTCTCATCCACTGCCACCATGCCAGCACGCGCACCGGCTTCGATCGCCATATTACACAGCGTCATCCGGCCTTCCATCGACAAACTACGAATGGCCGAACCAGCAAATTCAATTGCATACCCCGTACCACCGGCGGTACCGATTTTACCGATGATGGCCAAGGCGACATCTTTCGCCGTCACGCCAGCGCCTAAATCACCCTCGACACTGACTAACATCGATTTCGATTTTTTCGCTACTAGCGTTTGTGTCGCTAACACATGCTCGACTTCCGAGGTACCGATACCATGTGCTAAGCAGGCAAAGGCGCCGTGAGTTGAAGTATGGCTATCACCACACACCACGGTCATTCCCGGCAGGGTTGCGCCTTGTTCAGGCCCGACCACATGCACGATCCCTTGGTTGATATTCTTGAAAGGGAAATACGCTAACGCGCCCACTTCGCGAATGTTAGCATCCAAGGTTTCCACTTGTTGCCGTGAAATGGGATCATCAATCGCTGCCGTACCTTCCGCTTTGTCCCAATCTGTGGTTGGGGTGTTGTGGTCGGCAGTGGCGACGATGGAAGAAATTCGCCACGGTTGGCGGCCAGCCAATTTCAAACCTTCAAAGGCTTGTGGGCTGGTCACTTCGTGTACCAAGTGACGATCGATATATAACAGCACAGTGCCATCGGCTTCTTCGCGGATGACATGACTGTTCCAAAGCTTGTCGTAAAGGGTGTAGGCCATGATAGGGGATGCTTCTGTCAATATTCTCCGAATCGCAGATTATTGCATGAGCCAGTGCGCTGCACCAGACTGCACCCCTATCGAGCATTGACCATTGCAGGCGGACGGCGTACATTGCTTGGCAGATTTTCACTCACCCAACACCCGCTTATCTTTGCTGAAGCGGGTTTTTTTGTTACGGCTTATGGTTGCTGATTTATTTCAACGTTCGGCAAGTTTGCGTGAAATGCGGGCCTTGCTGGCCTTAGCATTACCGATGATGGTGGCGCAAATTGCCCAAGTCGCCACCGGTTTTGTCGATACCGTCATGGCTGGGCGCGTCGGCACGGCTGATTTGGCAGCGGTGTCGCTCGGTTCAAGCATTTTAATCACCGTCACCATCACCTTTGCCGGTTTATTGATGGCCTTAAATCCTATTATCGCCCACCACTTCGGCGCCCAAGAACACCAACGCATTGGTAGCAGCTTTCGGCAAGGTCTGTGGATGGGTTTGGCACTTGGCATGATCGGTTTATTGTTGACCTTGGGGTTAGCCTATACCGTCCCTGATATGCTGGGGGTTGAAAGCCAAGTCGCAGAACAAACCAAAATCTATCTGATTGGTGCGGCACTCGGTGTGCCGGGATTTCTATTATTTCGGGTGTTCCATGCCACTTCCTCCAGCCTCAACCACACCAAACCGATTATGGTGGTCAGTGTTTTAGCGTTGATTTTGAATGTACCTCTGAATTATTTCTTTATTCACGGCTGGTTTGGCCTACCAGCCCTCGGCGGCGCCGGTTGTGGCTGGGCCACGGGACTGGTGTTTTGGTTTTCTGCGTTGGTTCTCGGTGGGTATGTAGCGTGGGCAGCACCTTATCGCGGTTTTAAGCTGTTTCAGCACATTGAATGGCCCGATCTTGCCCAACAGCGCAATATCGTTCACCTTGGGGCGCCAATTGCGTTGTCGTTCTTTCTCGAAGTCAGTGCCTTTAGCTTTGTCGCGCTATTTGTGGCACAACTCGGTACCGTCGTCGTTGCCAGCCACCAAGTGGTGATCAATGTCTCTAGTCTGTTGTATATGATCCCGCAAAGCCTTGGCACCGCGTTGAGTGTTCGTGTCGGGCAGGCGATTGGTGCCGGCGACTATCAAGCCGCCCGCTTTAAAAGTCGGGTGGGGGTGTTAGCGGGGCTGTTATTGGCCTTGTTCACCGCCTTGCTGATTTTGTTGGGACGTGAAGGTATTGCTCGTGGTTATAGCCCCGATCCACAGGTGATTAAATTAGCCAGTGCCTTGCTTTTGTTTGCCGCTTTATTTCAAATTGTCGATGCCACACAAACCATTGCCTCCGGCGCCCTGCGTGGTTATAAGATCACCACCATTCCGATGGTGATTCATGCCGTGTCATTTTGGGGCGTGGGACTGGGCATGGGGGTGTGGTTTGGCTTATATCTGCCCCCGATGGCTTCACTCGGCCTCGACGGGCCATTGGGCGCGCATGGTTTTTGGTTAGCCCTAACCATTAGCCTCACCCTCGCCGCCATTTTATTAGTGTCTTACTTAAACCATATCAGTCGCCAGCGTTTACACCGCCAGCGCTCCACCACTGCCCATCAATGACCATGTTAACGCCGATTTTTGATGCTGATTTACAGCCTTACAACAGCTTTGGTTTTGCCTCACGCGCAGCGCGTTTGCTCACCCTAACGCAAGCGGAACAACTTCCTGCCTTGCTTGCCGATCATGACTTTCGTCACGGCCCACGTTGGATTTTAGGCGAGGGCAGTAATGTGTTACTTCCCCCTTATTTGGCCGGTACCGTTGTGTTGATGTCTCTCAAAGGCATTGAACTGCTCAGTGAGGACGATCAGCAGGTGAAGATTCGCGTCGCAGCGGGGGAAAATTGGCATGAGTTTGTGCAATATTGTCTAGCTCAAGGGTGGTATGGTCTTGAGAACCTGAGTCTCATCCCTGGTACTGTCGGTGCCGCACCGATACAGAACATCGGTGCCTATGGTGTGGAAGTCGGGCAATGGATTGAGACAGTCGAATTTATCGACTTAGACAACGCACAAACCCATCGTCTATCGGCTGCGGCGTGTGAGTTTGCCTACCGCGACAGCGTATTTAAACGGCAATGGCGACACCGTGCCTTGATTACTGCTGTGGAATTTCAGCTGCCTAAACACCCACAACCGCGCTATGACTACGGCGACCTTAAGCAAGTTCTACAGGAATTAGGAACAATCACACCGCAGGCCGTCGCGCAGGCGGTGATAACAGTGCGCCAAAGTAAGCTACCCGACCCAAAACAGTTGGGCAATGCTGGCAGTTTCTTTAAAAATCCGCTGGTGGATGATGCCACCTTACAGCGTTTAATCACCGCACATCCCACCCTCGCCCACCACGGTAATAAATTAGCCGCAGGTTGGTTAATTGATCACGCTGGTTTAAAAGGCTATCGGCAAGGGCCAGTCGGGGTGCATGAAAAACAAGCGTTGGTGTTGGTCAACTACGGCGGCGGCAGTGCGGCAGATATCATGGCGCTGGCCGAGCATGTGCAGCACACCGTCGCCACATACTATGGCGTGCTGCTAGAACGTGAACCCGATGTGATGGGCAATGTGGTTTAAGGCAAAACTTTGCTACGGAAGCTGTCGTGACAGGATTTACAGCTTTGTGCCACTTCGCCATAGCGTGCCCGCAAGGTTGCTAAATCGGCTTGTGTGGTGCTCGCTTGGTGCAACGCTTTCACTCGCGAAGAAAACAGCTGTTGTTCTGCCTGAAAATCAGCCGCCCGAGTCCAAATCTCGGCTTTTGCACGCGTTTTACCGCGATCTGAGCCGGGGGGAAAATATTGCCACGGGGTGTTGTGGCTATTGAGCAGCGCCAGCGCCTGTTGTTGGAAAGGCTGTGCTTGATAGGGCTTTGCCCCACGAATCATCATCCCCATCGGTTCAAACGCCCGCAGGATTTTTTTAAATTCAGCTTGCCGCGTCGCCACCGGATCGTTGGCCCAAGTTAAAGGGGCCAATAAGGTACTCGTCAGCAACACCACTACCGTTTTTTTCCACATGACAAACTATCCTGAATAAACAACAACGGCCCTTAAACAAGTTAAGAGCCGTCGTAAGACATTGAATGGCCATTGTTTAAGGCAATGGCAACATTCGATTATACCGTGTCGCGGAAGTTCCGGCGTTGACCGCCACCACCAAAGCTACGTGGTGCGCGGCTATCATGGCCTTGACGTTGACCACCGCCGCTGCTGGAGAAACGACCGCCTTCACTACGATGGCTGCTGCCTTCGTTGCGATGACCGTGAGCTTCACGATGACCAGAGAAACCGCTGCGGTTGCCACCGTTACCAAAACCGCCATGATGTTGACCATCGAAACCACCACGGCCTTGACCGTATTCACGACGGCCACTGTTGTTGCCGTCTTCGGTACGACGAGCACCGCCGCCAAAACTACGTTCTTGACCAAAGCTGCGTTCGGTTGTGTTGCGTTCACCACTATAGCTACGGCCTTCGCCGCGTGGAGCACGCGCTACATCACCCGCAAAGCCTTGGCTGTCGCGTGAGCGTTTCCAGTCGCCATCACCACCGCGTGGGGCACGATCTTGGCTGCCAGAAAAGCCACGGCTTTGACCTTTGCTAAAGCCGCTGCCTTGACGCTTACCAAAACCACCACCGCCACCACCTGGTTTACCACCGCGACCAGCGGCAGCAGGGGCAGGACGGAAACGGGCTTCTAAGCCGTTGACTTGCAATTCTTCTAAGCGTTGGCCGATGAAACGCTCGATGCGTTTTAATGGACCGACGTCGATACGACCGACTAAGGAAATCGCCACCCCTTTCGCACCAGCACGACCGGTACGACCAATACGGTGAACGTAATCTTCAGCAAATTTTGGCAAGTCGAAGTTAAAGACATGGCTGATACCAGCAATATCCAAACCACGTGCAGCGACATCAGTTGCAACTAAGATGTCGCAGTGGCCACGTTTTAAGCTATCAACGGTACGTTGACGGTCGCGTTGGCGCATATCGCCATGCAATGCCGCCGCACGGATACCGCTAGCATCTAATTCATTTGCCAGTTGGTCACAATCGCGTTTTGTCGCGGTGAAAACAATCGCTTGACGCACTTCATCGCTTTGCAAGAAATGGTCTAACAATTTGCGTTTGTGTTCTAAACCGTCGGTGTAGCACAGTTTTTGTTCAATATTTTCGTGGCGTTCAGTACGCGCAGCAATTTCAATCGTGGCAGGATCACGCAGCAAATGAGCAGCGAAATCGTTCACGGTGTTGTTCATGGTAGCGGTAAAGAACACGGTTTGACGTTCTTTTGGCAGTTGTTCTGCAATCGCCAATACGTCATCGGAGAAGCCCATGTCTAACATGCGGTCGGCTTCGTCGAGAACGAAAGTATCTAAGCGGCGGAAATCAACCACACGCGCTTCGATCAGGTCTAACAAACGACCTGGGGTTGCCACTAACACTTCGACTGGACGCGATAAGGCTTCACGTTGAGCGCGGAAAGGCATACCACCGGTCACACACAGGGTGAAGACACGGTTCATTTCACGCGAGAACATGCGGGAAGCGTCAGAGACTTGCTGTGCCAATTCACGAGTTGGGGTCAACACCAAGATACGGGGACCACGACCTTGGCCACGCACATTTTCGCTTAAGCGATGCAGTGCAGGCAACATAAAGGCAGCAGTTTTACCGGTACCGGTTTGAGCAGAGGCGATCAAATCTTTACCTTGCAACAGGTGAGGAATCGCTTGAACTTGAATTGGCGTTGGGGTTGTCAGGTTGTTTTTGGTCAGTGCAGCAACGATACGTGCTTCAAGACCCAATTCGGCAAAGGAAGGTACAGCGGAATCAGCTTGGGAGGAGGCAATAGTTTCTACTTCGGTCGAAAAATCGGACACAAGATTTCCTTAAAAGGGCAATAAGTCAAGTGGGCGCCCAGCGCCAAGCACGGCGTCATGCTGAACTTAGACAATACGGTCAGCGCACTCGAACATAACGTGGAGTGACAGCTAATCAACCGGAGGGTCGTCTACAGGTTCCAAAAGACGGTCGGCAAATACATCGATGCCAACCAAAATGCCGAATCAAGAGAAAATCGACGGGGGGCCAGATATCGATGAAGCGTTGCAATAACGCAAGCTGAGCAAAACGAACACGCATTATTACCGACTTTCGGACAAAAGGCAAATAGAAAATATCATTAGGACAAATATTTATTTTTGTTTTGCAATTTTTTTACCAATTTCTAGGGGAAAAAACCACTGCCATTTTTTAAGCACAGCCCAATTGACATCCTCCCCGCCCTAAAGAGCGGGGATTCCTACGGCGCTTTGGTCTAGACACAGGCCAAAGTCGCTTCGGTGGGTTCCTGCTGCTGGCGGCATTACGGCACCACTCACTTCACAGGCGAACTGGG
>NZ_ATVC01000008.1 GCF_000420525.1 Aquaspirillum serpens DSM 68 | reverse complement strand
TGGTCGGCGCGATCAATGTTCTAAGGGCGGGACACGCCCGGTTCGCCTGTGAAGTGAGCGGTGCAGCAATGCCGCCAGCAGCAGGAACCCACCGAAGCGACTCAGATGCGGCTCAATGCCGTGTCTGAGCGCCGTAGGAATCTCCGGCCTTCAGGCCGGGGAGGATGTCAAGTAGGCATGTGGCAACGGGCTTTTCGAGGAAATCGATGTCAAAAGAGAGTTTTGATACTGAAAGAAAAATTTTTTAAGATAATATATGATTTATCCGAATTTTTTGATAAAAATATGCAAATCGTTATTCTGTCTGTCGGTTTTGAGAGACAAGTCATTCCCTTGCTAAATGTCCCCGAACCCCCATTCTCGATAGATTGCTGTTGCTAACGGCACATCAACGCGTGTCTTGACTATTTTTCTGTGGGATTGCCTCGATTATGAAATTGCACCTTAACCAAAATCTCAATCAAAACCGCTTTACGGCGTATTCCGAAACCAGCGTCAGCATCAATAAACAGGAACACACCCCACCGTTGTTGGTGAGTGCTGAACGATTAGAAACTTGGGAGGTGGCAGATTTTGCCGCTTTACAGGCCAGTGATTTTGAGGCGCTGTTAGCGTGGGAGCCTGAGGTCGTTTTGCTGGGGACGGGAACAGGGCAAAAGTTTCCTCATCCCCGATTGACGGCGGCGTTGTTGGCGGCTGGGGTGGGGGTTGAGGTGATGACCACTCAGGCGGCTTGCCGCACGTTTAATATTTTGGCTGATGAAGATCGGCGGGTGGTTGCGGCACTGTTTTAATCGATGCCCGTGGTGGTTGTGCTAAACGCTACCGCAATAGGTAGCGTCTTTGAGTCTGTGGATGAAAAAGTTGTTAAAGCCGGCGTGCTTCCTGTACCCCCGGCACATCGGTAATCCGTGCCAACACCCGATACAGTTCGCTGACATTACGCACCTCAACGGTAAAGCGCATCGATGCTTTGAGATCACGGCTTTGGGTGTTGACTGCGGTGACGTTGAGTTTTTCACGGCTAAAGATATCGGAAATATCTCGCAGTAAACCATTCCGATCACGCGCCAATACTTCAATATCGATGGGGAACACACTGCGTTCTTGTTTTCCCCAGGCGGCATGAATTAAACGCTCTGGCGCATTCGCCGAGAGTCGTTTCAAGGTCAGGCAGTTGGTGCGATGAATCGAAATCCCTCGCCCTCGGGTCACAAATCCAACCACTGCATCAGGCGGCGCCGGTTTGCAGCACTTCGCTAACACCGTCATTAGATTATTCACCCCTTCAATCAACACCCCTTGGCTATCAAAGCTGCCACGGCTGGCGCGAATCAACGAATTTGGATCGAGATCGGGGGCAGGGGGCGGTGGATGAATGCTGTGAATTGCCTGTGCTAACGCTTTGAGTGTCAGTTCTCCATGTCCCAGCGCGGCATAGACGTCTTCAATCTTGTGAAAATTGAGTTTCTCACTCAACTGCTCCAAATTTGGTTGTACGCTTAAACGCTGGATTTCTTTCTCAAATACCTGCCGTCCAGCCTCAATCGCCACATCGACATTTTGTTGCCGAATCCACTGCCGAATTTTGCTGATGGCACGATGGGTTTTTACCCAACCATCATGCAGCCAGTCTAATGACGGCCCGCCTTCTTTTGCCGCCAAAATTTCAATCCGTTGGCCGTTTTGCAGAGGCGTGGATAAAGGCACGATTTGCCCATCAATTTTTGCCCCTCGGCAACGATGACCTAAATCGGTGTGGAGGGAATAGGCAAAATCCAGCGGGGTGGAGCCTTGCGGCAATGAGATAACCTTACCGGCTGGGGTAAGAACATAAATGGTGTCGGAGAACAACGCGGTCTGAAATTCGCTGCTTAGCGCGGTGCGGTCGCTGACTTCTTCACGCCATTCTAACAACTGGCGTAGCCAAGCGATTTTGGCTTCATACTGGCTATCGCCTTGTCCGCCTTCTTTATAACGCCAATGCGCTGCCACGCCATACTCAGCGTGTTCGTGCATTTCAAAAGTGCGAATTTGTACCTCGAGCACTTTATCCTCTGGCCCAACCACTGCCGTATGCAGGCTTTTGTAGTCATTCGGCTTGGGGTTGGACACATAGTCATCAAACTCCCCTGGAATCGGATGCCACATGCTGTGGACTAGGCCCAACACGGTGTAACAGTCTTTCAGACTGTGTACCAACACCCGTACTGCCCGAATATCGTACAACTCGGAAAAGTCGAGGTTCTTTTTGCGCATTTTTTTCCAGATGGAATAAATATGCTTGGGCCGACCTGTGACATCCGCTTCGATATGGGCGTGAGCCAGTTCTCGCCGCAGGTCGTTTAAGACTCGCTCGATGTAATCAATCCGTTCTACCCGCCGTTCATCCAGCAAACGGGCGATTTTTTTATAACTGTCCGGTTGCAGATAGCGGAAAGCAAGATCTTCTAACTCCCACTTCACCTGCCATACCCCTAACCGATTGGCGAGTGGTGCAAACAAATCCATCGTTTCTTGTGCAATGCGCCGCCGTTCAGATTCTTGGGGCACACGGGATAAGAAATGCATGGTTTGGGTACGCCATGCCAATTTGATCAGCACAATCCGAATATCTGCCACCATCGCCAGCAACATCTTACGCATGGTTTCTGCTTGTTGTGCCCGCGCTTCTGGCGTTTCTTCACGGTCTTGCGAAGCCAACAACGTAATCCGTCGCATCCGACTCACCCCTTGCACCAGTTCTGCCACAGTGGGGGTAAAGTGTTTCTTCAGCCAATCAACATAATCGCCACGGTAATCGGGCATGGCAAACAGCAACGTTGCGGCGATGGCATCGGCGAGTAACTCCATATCGGCGACGATGGCGGCAGCAGCAACAGCGTGGGTAAACAGCCGCTCGCCAACCGGCGGCAACTTATCTTCACCGTAGTGTTCGCGTGCGGTGTGAAAAGCACGTTCGACAAGGCTGGCCCCTTCCGGTGGCAGCCCACTGATTAAGCCGGTTAACCAACGGTCTGGATCAGCGGCATGAGCAAGAGAATCCACCAATGGGCGGGTAACAGAAACCATGGCGATTTTTTCCTAAATTCTTTTTCATCAAAATAGAGACGACATCCATGTCTCTAATAAACGTCGTACTGGGGCGGCAAGGCCGATATGCGCTAATTCTGCTGCGTTAACCCAACAGGATGCGGATTCGCGACACTCAGCTCGGGTACGAACGGCAAGCGGATATGGGTAAGCGGTTAAATGAAAATGGGTAAACTGATGCGTGACAGCATGTAAAGGCGCTGGTGCTTCGGCGGCGTCTTCCGCGATCACGGCTAATTCCTGCAACCGTTGCGCTAGCGATGTGTGTTCTGCTGTCCATTCCGGCAAACTCCACAGCCCTCCCCAAATTCCAGTTGGTGGGCGCTTTTCTAAAAAGACACGACCCTCGGTGTCGTAGAGCAATAACCACCTTACCTCGCGTTGTGGTATCTCTCGTTTTGGCCGTGGGGTGGGTAGCTGGCGCTGTCTGCCCTGTTGATTGGCTAAACAATCTTGAGTAAAAGGACAACTGCCACAATCCGGCTGACCACGGCGGCAGACTAAACTGCCAAGGTCCATTAACCCTTGCGTATAGGGTTGAATCTCGGCCGCATCCGGTAACAGCGACTCGGCCAACTGCCATAGTTGTTGCTCAATCGCTTTATTCCCCGGCCAACCTTCTATCGCGAAGACACGGGTGAATACTCGGCGCACATTGCCATCGAGAATAGCCTCGCGTTGGCCAAAGGCAAAAGCAGCAATGGCGGCGGCGGTGGAGCGACCGATGCCCGGGAGTTCGGCTAACAGCGCTGCGTGTTGTGGAAATTGGCCGCCATAGTGTGTCGCAATATATTGTGCTGCACGGTGAAGATTGCGTGCGCGGCTGTAATAACCCAAGCCACTCCACAAGCTAAGCACGTCATCAATATCAGCACTGGCTAAAGCCGTGACAGTAGGAAACCGCGCCATAAAACGCGGATAGTAGTTCAAGACGGTGCTGACTTGGGTTTGCTGCAACATAATTTCCGACACCCATACCGCGTAGGCATCTGAAACTTGCCACGGTAAATGATGACGACCATGAATTTTCTGCCATGTTATCAGCTGTTTGGCAAATTGTTTGGAAGAGATAGGCATATTCTTATAGAGGGAACGACAAGACAGGTACAATAGAGAAAGTTTCTTTTTTTTAAGCAAAGTTTATGTTGACTGAACAGTTTTTCGCGCCTTGTCCTCGTGGTTTAGAGCCGGTCTTGACTCAAGAATTGCATACCTTGGGTGCAAATCAGATTGTCGCACGAGATGGCGGTGTCGCCTTTAGCGGGGCATTTTCCTTAATGCGGCGTGTCAATCTACATTCGCGTGTTGCCAGTCGCGTGTTGTTGCGGTTGGCTCATGCGCCCTACCGCAATGAAAATGATGTCTATCGGCTGGCGCGGGGGGTGGATTGGACACTGTTCTTCTCCATCGCCGACACGTTCAAAGTCAAAACTGATGCCATCAAAAGCCCACTGCCAAGTTTGGATTTTGTCAGTCTTAAAGTGAAAGACGCCATCTGTGATGTCTTTCGCGAACGTACCGGTGGACAACGTCCTTCGGTTGATACCGCGCAACCACATCGCCGGATTCATGTTTTCCTCGATGCCAAATACGCCACGTTATATCTCGACACCTCCGGCGAGGCGTTGTTCAAACGCGGTTGGCGACAAACCACCCGCGAAGCACCTTTGCGAGAAAATTTAGCCGCTGGCATTTTGGCGTTAACAGGGTGGACACCAGAACAGACATTATATGACCCGATGTGTGGAAGTGGGACTTTCTTAGTTGAAGCGGCACATATTGCCCTCAACCGTGCGCCTGGTCGTGGTCGTACCTTTGCTTTTGAACAATTCCCGGGTTTTGATGCCCAAGCGTGGCAGCGTGAAAAACAACAGGCGCAAGCGGCTGAGCTGCCGGTAAAAACATTGCCAATTTATGGCAGCGATGGAGATCGCTATGCGCTTGCTGCAGCCCAAGAAAATTTAACCGCCTGTGGTCTAAACGGTGCGGTTGCGCTGCAGCTTGGTGATATTTTAGAGATGTCGGCACCAACGGCAGAGGGGATTTTAGTGTGTAATCCACCGTATGGTGTACGCTTGGATGAACAAGAACATTTAGCGGCATTTTATCCTGAATTAGGGGCGTGGATGAAACGTGCCTTAGCCGGTTGGCGTGCTTATTTCCTGAGCGCCGATCCGCAATTGGCGAAAGGAGTACGTTTATCTGCATCCAAGCGCACTCCCTTGTTCAACGGTGCTCTAGAATGTCGTTTATTCGAATATAAGATGGTAGCGGGCAGTAACCGCAAACCGCGTTCCGCCGAGTAATTATTTTTTAGGAGCAGTGTGATGCAAGGTCATCCAGAAGTCATCCAACACTTAAACGATTTGTTGGCCGGGGAATTGATGGCGCGGGATCAGTATTTTCTGCATGCCCGCATGTATGAAAATTGGGGTTTTAGCAAGCTGTATGAGCGTATCTGGCACGAAACGCAAGAAGAAACCGAACATGCAGATCGGCTGATTGCCCGAATTTTGTTCCTTGGTGGTGTACCGGCGATGAAACCGCTGGAGGTCAAAGTTGGCCATGACGTGCCATCGATGTTAGCGCGTGACTTAGAGGTGGAATATGAAGTGGTTACCACGTTGCGTGAAGCGATGGCCTGTTGTGAAAAACAACAAGACTACATCACCCGCGATATGTTGTTAGATCTGTTGCGTGATACAGAAGAAGACCACGCGCATTGGTTGGAACAACAACTGAATCTGATTAAACAGATTGGTTTGCAAAATTATTTGCAAAGCCAAGCTTAATTTTTCTGATGATAAAAAAAACGGCCTTAGACAGGCCGTTTTTTTCGCGAAAACCGCTTAGCTACGCTTATTCGCGGCATTGGCAGCAATGCGCATCCGTAAAGCATTTAAGCGGATGAAGCCGTGAGCGTCTTTTTGGTTATAGGCGCCTTGGTCATCTTCAAAGGTCGCGATGGTTGGGTCAAACAGCGAATCGGTTTTCGAATCGCGGCCAACCACAATCACATTGCCCTTATACAATTTCAGACGCACCCAACCGTTGACGGTTTGTTGAGTATGATCGATCAGCGCTTGCAAGGCCAAACGCTCTGGGCTCCACCAGTAGCCGTTATAAATCAGGCTGGCATAGCGTGGCATCAGATCGTCTTTCAAATGTGCCACTTCGCGGTCGAGGGTGATCGATTCAATCGCACGGTGAGCACGCAACAGAATGGTGCCGCCGGGGGTTTCATAACAACCACGCGATTTCATACCGACATAACGGTTTTCCACCAAGTCCAAACGACCGATACCGTGTTTGCCGCCGAGCTCGTTCAGCTTCGCCAGCAATTCATGTGCGGCCATCGCCACGCCGTTGATAGCAACCAAATCGCCTTTAGCAAATTCAAGGTCGATATATTCGGCTGCATCGGGGGCTGCTTCTGGGCTAACCGTCCAACGCCACATATCTTCTTCGGCTTCTGCTGCTGGATTTTCCAGATGGCGACCTTCGAAGGAAATATGCAATAAGTTGGCATCCATCGAGTAAGGCGAACCGCCTTGCTTGTGTTTCATGTCGATTGGAATACCGGCTTTTTCTGCATAGGCGAGTAATTTCTCACGCGACAGCAAATCCCATTCGCGCCACGGGGCAATCACTTTGACCCCTGGCATCAAAGCGTAGTAACCCAATTCAAAGCGAACTTGGTCGTTACCTTTGCCGGTTGCGCCATGCGACACCGCATCGGCACCTGTCGCACGCGCAATTTCAATTTGCCGTTTGGCGATCAATGGTCGTGCAATTGATGTACCGAGCAAGTATTCACCTTCATAAATGGTGTTAGCACGGAACATCGGGAACACGAAATCGCGGACAAATTCTTCACGCAAATCATCGATAAAGATATTTTCTGGCTTGATACCGAATTGCAGCGCTTTTTTACGAGCGGGCTCCAGTTCTTCACCTTGGCCGAGGTCGGCGGTGAAAGTCACCACTTCACATTGATAGGTGTCTTGTAACCATTTGAGGATGACCGAGGTATCTAACCCACCGGAGTAAGCCAAGACCACCTTGTTCACTTGAGATTCACTCATCAGGAGATTTCCTTAAATTATCGCATGTGAGAACAGCAACACCGCACCCGTGCGACACGGGTACGGGTTGTTACAGAGGGATTGCCTCTATAGTAAAACGGGATTAACGCGAGACGCGGCCTAACAACAGATATTCAATCACCGCTTTTTGTACGTGCATACGGTTTTCTGCTTCATCCCATACCACCGATTGTGCGCCATCAATCACTTCTGCGCTGACTTCTTCGCCTCGGTGAGCTGGGAGGCAATGCATAAACATCGCTTGTGGGTGAGCCAACGCCATCAATTCAGCGGTGACGGTGAATTGTTCGAATGCAGCCGCTCGGGCCGCGCTTTCTGCTTCAAACCCCATGCTGGTAAAGACATCGGTGGTGACAATGTCGGCGCCTTGTGCGGCTTCATGTGGATCGTGACAGGCGTGATAGAAACTACTGTCGTAAACGTCATGGGGCAAAGGTTTGATTTCATACCCTTTGGGGGTAGCGACACGCAGCTTAAACCCTAACAAGCGGGCTGCTTGTGCCCAAGTGCGCGCCATATTATTGCCATCACCGATCCATGCCACTGTTTTTCCTGCAATGGGACCACGTTGTTCGACCCAAGTGAAAATATCTGCCAACACTTGGCACGGGTGATATTCGTTGGTCAGACCATTGATAACGGGGACACGAGAATGGGCGGCAAGTTGTTCGACATTGGCCTGTTCAAAAGTGCGGATCATGATGATATCGGACATGCGCGACAAAACCCGCGCCGTATCAGCAATCGGTTCTCCACGTCCAATTTGCGAAGTATGGCCATCCAAAAACAAGGCATGGCCGCCAAGTTGGGCCATGCCCGCTTCGAAAGAAACCCGGGTGCGGGTCGAGTTTTTTTCGAAGATCATCGACATGACTTTGCCGACAAGCGGACGATACAGTTCACCATCATAGTGACGGCGTTTCAGAATTCGCGCCCGTTCGAACAGATGCAAATACTCGTCTTGGCTGAAGTCAGTAAATTGGAGGTAATGCTTTGGCGTTTTCATCAGTTTTACGCGGGAGCATTGGCTTCGATCAGAAGCCTCAAGGTAAGCATGAATAGGGATATGACACCCTATTTTACCTTTGCTTGCTCCCCCTTTTTGTTAGGTCTAGGGTTTAGAAAAAGACCCGTGGTAACGGGTAGGCTGTCGTTGTTGACGAGAAAAAACTGACTTCTCTCGCCAACATAGGCTAGATCAGCTTGAATGAATCTTCTGCTAATTTGCTTGCTTAGGCAAGGCTGATGCTAAATAGCCGCCTGATTGGGTGCTTTCTGTCGCAAAATTCGCAAACATTCTTCACCTATTGTTTGGTCTAGACCGTGTACTTCAATATGTTTTTGTGCTTTTTTTAATCGAATTAAATAGGCAATGATGTCTGCCGTAATCTCTTGTCCGGGGACAAGCACCGGAATCCCTGGCGGATAAGGCACAATTTGATCGCAGGCAATTTGTCCGACCAACGCTGGATTTGGCGCGCCATTTTCGTCACATAACGGCACTCGCTCACCACGCTGATAAAACGCATCCCGTGGTAAACACAAAAGGCGGCTAAAGTGAGGGATTTCCGGTAGCCGCAGTGGTGGCCGTGGTAGTCGTTTTTCTTTTGCTAGTCGGACAATGGCATCGTGCAGCCGTGAGACTTTGCTGCGAGTGGTGCCAAGTGTGAGTAACAGGGTGACTGTATTGAAAGTGGATTTTTCAATTTGAATATTAAAGCGTTCAAACAACACTTCCTGTAATTCATCCGCCGAAAAACCAGAATCGGAAATGTCTAGCGTCAGCTTGCAAGGGTCGAGCAAGATCCCATCTGCGCTGACTTCTTCTGGCAATAATTCTTCTAAAGACAGCACACGAAACACACCGGTGGCATTGATTTGTTCTCGTAGCTCAGCTGCCAAGTGCAAAGTACGGTGTAATAATTTATACCCTTCCATCACCGCCTGTTTTCTTGCTACATCTAAGCTGGCAATCAAACTGTATTGTGGGCTGGTCGAGGCATGCATATTGAAGTTTTCACGAAAAACATGCGGATCGAAGTCGGGGTCGTTGACATGAATCATGCTGGCTTGGGAAAACGCCGACAGCACTTTGTGAGTGGATTGAGTGGCATAGTCGGCACCACATTCCAAAGCAGTTGGGCGTAAGGCAGGATGAAAGCGGGCGTGGCCATACCAAGCCTCATCCACCAAAACCTTAATCCCTTTTTCATGGGCGGCGGCAATAATCGGTTTAAGGTCGTAGCGCAAACCATCATAGGTGCAGGAAGTTAGAATCAGCACTTTCGCCTGAGGATAATCTGTCATTGCCTGCAAAATTCGGTGTTTCGGCACTGGCCCAAACACACCATAACGGCGGTTGACGGAAGAATCTAAATAAACCGGCATCGCACCCGAAAGAATCACGCCATGATGCACCGATTTGTGGCAGTTGCGATCTAACAACAAGATATCGCCCGGAGATAACAACGTTTGGAAAATGACCTTATTCGAGGTCGAAGTGCCATTGGTAGCAAAATACGTTTGTTTAGCTCCAAAAGCCCGCGCCGCCCGTGCTTGCGCCTCGGCGATGACCCCTTCTGGATGTAACAAAGAATCTAACATCGGGACCGACACCGACAAATCTGCCCGTAAAACTTGCTCACCAGCAAAATCAAAAAAATCACCCACCCACGGGCTCGACCGTAAGCTATCGCCGCCAGAATGACCTGGGGTGTGCCAAGCGTCTTTGGCTAGCGCGACATAGCGTTTCAGTTGGTCAAAAAATGGCGTCGCTGCTTTATCGGCGATTTCTGCCTGTAAAATGCGAAACCATCCAGCATAATCTTGTTCGGCGCGATAAAAATAACCGCTGATACCCAATTCAGCAAAATGGGCAACATGCGGGCTATCTTCTTGCTCGAGTAGCACATACAGCGATAACTCAGGACGATAGTTGGCTAAGGTTTGCAGTAGAGTTGCCGCATTCTTGCCTTGGCTTGATGACAAACTGTCATCCACCAACACCGCTTGAATATCGCCATCTTGCTCAATGGCATGGAGGGCTTGTTGTGCGCTTGCCTCGCTGGAAAAAGTGAGGCCAAAAGGATTGTCATAACGCATCAACACTTGAGAAAAACCGGCCAAGGTTTGTTGGCGCCAAGCAGGATCACTGCTGACCAATAGGATACGGCTGAGGATGGGTGTCATCGTTCGTATAAATTAAAGTGGGTAAAAGGACATAAGATGCTAGCGAGAACTGTGCCGAGGGTCACGCTGCAACGCACAGGAAGCTGCTCTGGAGTACAATTTAGCCATGCTCTCTGATACTGAAAAACAAGCGCTGCAAGATCTCTATCGTTTGCTGGCGCAACGACTCCCCCACTTTCGCCCGCGTGCCGCCCAACGGCAAATGCTGGCGGAGATTGCCCACACTTTTGCCCTCGCGCGTGAAGCATCAACCGATAGCCCTGCGGTTGTTGATAGAGTGAATTCGGGTCGCCATATCGCGGTCATCGAAGGCCCCACTGGGGTGGGAAAAAGTTTGGCTTACTTATTGGCTGGTATGGTGATGGCGTTGTCACGTGGCAAAAAGCTGATTGTGAGTTCGGCCACCGTTGCTTTACAAGAACAGTTGGTCAATCGTGATTTACCCACCCTCATTGAACACAGTGAATTAGACGTGTCCTATGCCTTGGCCAAGGGGCGAGGGCGCTATCTTTGCCCCTACCGCTTATATCAAATGACAGGGCAAGATACAGCAGCAGATTTGCCTTTTGACAGGCAATTTGCTATTTGGGATCACAAGCCCTTACAAGGTGAACTCTCTTTTCTGCGCCTATTGGCAGAACAATTCCAAGCCCAGCAATGGTCGGGCGATCGTGATGATTGGCCGGAGGTAATTGATGATCGCTTATGGCAGAAAATCACCAACGATCGTCATGGTTGTTTGAAAAGCCGCTGTCCACAACGGCAACAATGTCCCTTTTATCTGGCACGGGATGTGCTAGAAAAAGTGGATGTGGTGGTAACAAACCATGATTTGCTGTTGGCTGATGCCAGCATGGGCGGTGGTGTGGTGTTGCCTGCGCCAAGTCAGAGTTTGTATTGCATCGATGAAGCCCATCATTTAGCAAAGAAAGCGGTTGGTCAATTTGCTGCTGAACATAGCCTGTTACAAGCACAATCTTGGTTGAAGAAAACCACAGAACTGTTAAATCGTTGTCTGAGTTTTTTACCCTCAGCAGACGCTGTGCTGTTAACTCAAGACACAATGCAAGCTTTGCATGATGAGTTAAGCCAGTTACATGCCATCTTGCAAAATGAGGCTCGATTTACCGAAACAGACAATCCGGCGCCATGGCTATTTGAACAAGGCCTCTTACCTGAAGGGTTGGCGGTGGTGGCGGGTAATATGGCGTTGATGAGTGCCAGTCTTATGAAGCAACTGACTACCTGTGGTGAGGCTTTGTTAGAGGCACGTAAACAACACCCTGATGATGAACTGACGATTGATCATTACAGCAGTGAATTGGGTATGGTGATGGGGCAGCATGAACGGATGGCCGCTGTGTGGCAGCACATGGCACAACACGTCGAGCCGCCGATCCCGCCGATTGCAAAATGGATTACACAAAAACGCGAGGCAAAAAAAGTCGATTTTATGATTTCCGCTTCGCCAATTTCTGCTGCCAGTGCCTTAAGTCAAACCTTGTGGCAGAAAGTCTCGGCAGCGGTGTTGACCTCGGCAACACTGCGTTCATTGGGTAAGTTTGATTTATTGCTGCAGCAAACCGGCTTGGGATGGTTAGACGATGTGCGTTGTGTTGCGCTGCCTTCGCCTTTTGATTTTGCACAGCAAGGTGAGCTGTATTTACCGCCAATGCAGGCGAATCCACGCGATAGTGCCGCCCATACGGCAGAAATCATCAGCATATTACCAACTTTAATTGATACTGCAGAAGCCGTGGGTAGTTTGGTGCTGTTTTCCTCGCGGCGACAGATGTTAGACGTTGCTGCTGGTTTACCCCCCGCTTGGCGTGATGTGCTGTTGGTGCAAGGTGAGTTACCCAAGGCGGTGTTGTTGGCACAACACCAACAACGTATTGCCGCTGGGCAAGCGAGTGTGATTTTTGGTTTAGATTCGTTTGCCGAAGGCCTCGATCTTCCCGGCGAGCAGTGCGTGCATGTGATTATTGCCAAATTGCCATTCGCGATGCCGGATGATCCGGTGGGACAAACCTTAGCGCAATGGATCACGGCCCGTGGGGGGAATCCGTTTTTAGAAATCAGTGTGCCAGAAGCGTCGATCAAACTGGTGCAAGCGGTAGGACGTTTGATTCGTACCGAACGAGATTATGGACGAGTATCTATTTTGGATAATCGGTTATTAAAACAAGCGTATGGCCGTCAGTTATTGGCTGCACTCCCCCCATTTAGACGAATCTAAGCACCATCATTTTGCGGTAGAATACGACCTCAGAAGCCCCTTACCTTGCGGCGCTTCCATGCTGAATAACAAAGCCTTTTTGGCATCCTAAGAGACACACCATTCGCCATGATCTGCAATCCTTACGAAGTTATCATCCAAGGTATTACCTCTGATGGCCGTACTTTCCGCCCCAGTGATTGGGCTGAGCGTTTGTCCGGTATTTTGGCCAGTTTCGGTAATGATCAGAAAATGTCTTACCACCCCTATGTGCGTCCATTGATGCTAGATAACGTGCGTTGTGTGGCGGTGGATAAAAAACTTGAAAAGATCGACCCGCGTGTTTTTGCCTTCCTCATGTCGTTTGCTAAAGACAACGATTTACGGGTGATTGACTGTCGTACCCTGATTGATGAGGTCTATCCGAACCAGTTTTTGGGCTAAACCGTATCAAAAAAACAACAATTGCTGCGTTGCAGGACGAAAATGCAACACCGACTTCATCGTTTTTATAGAAACCCTCTGTTATAGTCGGTGCGCTTTCGTCGCATGAAGCCAAACAACAACACGTTTCTACAACACACTCTGTGGAGCTCATTTCTATGAACAAAAAGCTGATCGCTGCTGCTTTAGCCGGTGCTTTCGTTGCCCCAGTCGCTATGGCTGACGTCCAAATTTACGGTTTCATCAGTGCTGGCGTTGAACACGCTAAAGCCACTGGCGCTGCTGGTAACGTTGCTGACAAAGATCAATACGAAGGTCGTATGCGTATTGCTAACGAAAACTCCCGTATCGGTTTCAAAGGCAGCGAAGACCTGGGTAACGGTCTGAAAGCGCACTGGCAAGTTGAACAAGCCATCAACGTTGATGACAGCAACTCCTCCAGCAACTGGGCAACTCGCAACAGCTTCATCGGTTTGGCTGGTGGTTTCGGTGATGTGCGTTTAGGCCGTCATGACGATGCTTACAAACTGGCTATCGATGGCGTGGGTCTGAACGTAATGACCAACACCACCGCTGATAACGGTTGGGGCAACACCACTTGGGGCCGTGCTGGTTCCCGTCGCAACAACACCGCGATCTACTTCTCGCCAAATTTCAGCGGCTTTGGCGTACAGGCCAGCTACTCTGCTGACGAAACCCGTGCTTACGATGGCAACGAGCGCACCGACGCTTCCATCTACGCTTTGGCTGCAACCTACCAATTGGAAGGTCTGAAAGCTGGTTTGGCTTACAGCCGTCAAAACGACACCAAAACCTTGGCTAGCAACGATATCGACGCATGGGCCTTGGCACTGTCGTACAAATTTGGTGACACCATGGTTGGCGCCGGTTATGAGCGTCTGGACTACGATGTCAAAGGCGGTCAAGACTACGACCAAGCCAGCTGGACTATCGCTGCTGCACAACAATTTGGTGCATTTGGCCTGAAAGCTTCTTACACCCAATTGGGCAAAGCCAAAGGTTTGGCTGATGCTGACAAATACAAAGCAAACCAGTGGGTTCTGGGCGCAACTTACGACCTGTCCAAGCGCACTCAAGTGTTGGCATACGCAACCCGTATCGACAACAAAGACAAGGCCGCTGTTAACTTCGGCGTGAATCCTGTGACTGTTAAAGCTGGCTCCAACCCACAAGCTGTTGGTGTTGCGCTGAAACACTCCTTCTAATTTCTTGCAACGCTTTGCGTTGCCGAGGTTAGAAACCTAAAACGGGTGCCCTAACGGGTGCCCGTTTTTGTATTTTTTGTTACTATCTGGCACTTTCCCTATCCTGACTATCAAAAATCCATGACTATTCATCTGAAAACCGCTGAAGACATTGAAAAGATGCGTATTGCCGGTCGTTTAGCGGGTGAAGTATTAGATTACATTACGCCTTTTGTAAACGTAGGTGTTACCACCGCCGAGCTTGATCGCCTGTGCCACGAATATATGGTGAATAAACAGGGTTGTATTCCTGCGCCATTAAACTACGCTCCCGACGGCCATGTCCCCTATCCAAAATCGATTTGCACCTCGGTTAATCAGGTCATTTGCCACGGTATTCCAAACGATAAACCCTTGAAGAATGGTGATATTGTGAATCTGGATATCACGGTGATTAAAGATGGTTATCACGGTGATACAAGTCGGATGTTCCTTGTTGGCGATGTAACCCCCCAAGCGCGTCGTTTGGTGAAAACAACATTTGAAGCCATGTGGGTTGGTATTAACTGTGTCAAGCCCGGTGCTCACCTTGGTGATATTGGCTATGCTATCCAACGCTATGCAGAAAATGCTGGCTATTCAGTGGTACAAGAGTTTTGCGGTCATGGAATTGGTAAAAACTTTCATGAAGAACCACAGGTTTTGCATTATGGCCGTCAAGGTACCGGTGTTGAGTTAAAGCCGGGGATGATTTTTACCATCGAACCGATGATTAACGCTGGCAAGCGGTTTATTAAAATCAAATCGGATGGTTGGACGGTCGAAACCAAAGATCGCAGTTTGTCCGCACAGTGGGAACATATGATTTTGGTAACCGAAACAGGACATGAAGTGTTAACGCTCTCGGCAGGTGCGCCGCCGCGTCCTTAACACCTAGTGAAAAAAAATCCCATCTTAATTGATGGGATTTTTTTTGCAGTTAGCGCCGCTGATACTCAACAAAGTCGTAGTGCCAAGGCCCTGCTTCGTTGAAATGACGTTCGCGACTGATTTCTTGCCACAGGGTGGCCGAGACTGCAGGAAAGTGCGCATCACCGACAAAATCAGCATCAATTTCAGTCAGCGATAAATGAGTCGCGATGGAAATCGCTTGTTGATATAGCTCTCCCCCGCCAATGATGCAAATTTCGGCGGCTGATGTCGCCACCGTCAGCGCTTCACTCAAACTTGTTACCACACGAACTCCCTCGGCTTGCCAATCTGCTTGTCGAGTGAGCACGATATTGTCGCGGTTGGGTAATGGGCGACCAATCGATTCATAGGTTTTACGACCCATGACTACCGGTTTGCCAGTGGTTATGGCTTTAAAATGCTTCAAATCGGCGGGTAAATGCCATGGCAAGGTGTTATTCAGCCCAATTACACCACCGCGTGCGCAGGCGGTGACTAATCGAATGATCGGTGTTGTGCTCATACGGCGACCTCGGCTTTGATGTGAGGATGGGGATCGTAACCCTCGATAGTGAAATCCTCATAGCAGAAGCTGAATAGGTCTTTTACCTCGGGATTTAAACGTAACTGTGGCAACGGACGAGGCTGGCGGCTAAGTTGCAGCTTGGCCTGTTCTAAGTGATTGTGATACAGATGGGCATCACCTAACGTATGCACAAACTCACCCACCTGCAACTCACACACCTGTGCCACCATGTGGGTGAGCAGAGCATAGCTGGCGATATTAAAAGGTACCCCTAAGAAAATATCGGCTGAGCGTTGGTAGAGTTGGCAAGATAGTTTGCCGTCGGCAACATAGAACTGAAACAGACAATGGCAAGGCGGCAGTGCCATTTCATCAACCAGCGCAGGATTCCACGCCGAGACGATTAATCGTCTTGAGTCTGGATTGGTTTTGATTTGGTGTATCAACTGGCTAATTTGATCGATGGATTGTCCATTTGGGGTCGGCCACGACCGCCATTGATAACCGTAAACGGGGCCTAGTTCTCCATTCTCATCGGCCCAATCATCCCAGATTGAGACACCATGTGTTTTCAAATAGGCGATGTTGGTATCACCGCGTAAAAACCACAATAGTTCGTGAATGATGGAACGTAGATGCAGTTTTTTCGTGGTAACAAGTGGAAAACCGGCTTGTAAATCAAAACGCATTTGATAGCCGAACACCGAGCGTGTGCCCGTTCCTGTACGATCTGATTTGTCAATGCCATGTTGTAAAACATGTTGCATCAGATTCAGATAAGTTTGCATGGCTTACTTTCAAAAAAACTCGTTATTGTAAATTCTTTTTGTCTTTACTAGCGGCACGCTCGCGAGATTTTTGATTGTTGCCAGACAAACCAACAGAAAACAAAAGAGTTTAGTAGAATTGGCTACCAAAGATTGTTTTTTCCCCATTTTTGCGCGATTGACTGAGAAGAGACATGGCTGACGACAGCGATCAGGAAAAAACCGAAGCCGCTACCCCGCGCAAGTTAGAACAGGCTCGCGAAGAAGGGCAAGTACCCCGTTCGCGTGAATTGGCAACATTTGCTGTCACCATGACCGGTGTGGCGATGTTGATGATGACTGGCGCACAGATTTATCGAACATTAGGTCAGATTTTAGAACGCAGTTTTACTTTCAACGGTAAAACCTTGCTGCACAGCGAAAGTATGTTGGCTGAGCTTAAACAGTCAACTTTTGATATTTTATTAGCATTGGCACCCATCCTTGGGGCGCTGTTTGTGATTGCTGCTGCCGTTCCTATTCTTATCGGTGGCTGGAATTTTTCTGGCAAGGCGATTGAGCCTAAATTTTCTAAACTGAATCCCCTGTCTGGTATCAAGCGCATGTTTTCGGTGTCGGCAGCGTTGGAGGGCGGCAAGGCGATCCTTAAGAGTTTAGTGATTGGTGGTGTGGCAACATCGGTGATCTGGAAAGAACGAGATGAAATTCTTAATCTGATTACATTGCCCGTTGAACGCAGTATGGCAACGCTGGTTGGCCTGATGGAATATACCTTTTTGGTTGTAGTCGGCGCGATGTTGTTGATTGTGGTGGTCGATGTGCCTTTTCAGCTATGGAACTACCAAAAAAACCTAAGGATGAGCAAAGAAGAAATCAAACAAGAGTATAAGCAAAGCGAAGGTAGTCCAGAAATTAAAGGCCGCATTCGGCAACTGCAACGTGAAGCAGCGCGGAAACGGATGATGCAAGATATTCCAACTGCTAGCGTGGTGGTGACAAACCCTACTCACTATGCGGTTGCACTAAAATACGAAGAGGGGATGCGGGCACCGAAGGTGATTGCCAAAGGTTCGCTACGCTTGGCTGAGAAAATCATCGAGTCGGCAAAAGAACATAAAATAACCCTGATGCGAACCCCACCTTTTGCCCGTGCGCTGTATCATCATGCCGAATTAGGAGAAGAAATCCCTCAGGCCCTTTATACTGCGGCGGCGCAAGTCTTGGCTTATGTGTTCCAATTAAAGCAATATCAAACCCAAGGTGGGTTTGCGCCGATTTACCCTGAAAACCTGCCGGTACCGCCCGAACTCGATCCGGCTTCTAAAGACCCTTTGTCGTCATAGCGTATATCAATGGAAAACCTGCTTGCCTCTCTTAGGCAGTTCAATTTTGTTACCCTCTCAGGCCCGATTCTGATCTTGTTGATCTTGGGCATGATGGTGTTGCCCTTGCCGGCTTTTCTGCTCGATATGTTTTTCACATTCAACATCGCCATCTCGGTGATTGTGTTGATGGTGAGTTTGAATGTCCGTAAACCACTCGATTTCTCAGCATTTCCTAGCGTGTTATTGGTGACAACGCTGCTGCGGTTGTCGCTGAACGTGGCTTCCAGCCGTGTGATTTTGTTAGAGGGGCATACCGGCCCCGATGCCGCCGGTCAGGTGATTGAAGCGTTTGCTCACTTCCTGATCGGGGGCAATACCGCTATTGGTATTGTGGTGTTCATTATTCTGACCATCATTAACTTTGTGGTGATTACCAAGGGTGCGGGCCGGATTGCTGAAGTGTCGGCACGCTTTACCTTGGACGCAATGCCCGGTAAACAGATGGCGATTGACGCCGACTTAAACGCCGGTTTGATTGGTGAAGATGAAGCACGGATCCGCCGTTCCACCATTTCAGAAGAGGCTAACTTCTTCGGGTCGATGGACGGTGCGTCTAAGTTTGTGCGGGGTGATGCGGTTGCCGGTATCTTGATTATGTTGATCAACATTGTCGGTGGCTTGATTGTCGGTGTGGCACAACATGATTTACCTGTCGGTGAAGCGGCCCACGTTTACACCTTATTGACCATCGGTGATGGTTTGGTCGCACAAATTCCCGCCCTGATTATTTCGACTGCCGCTGGTATTGTGGTCAGCCGTGTCGGTACAGAAAAAGACATCTCAGAACAGATGGTCGGCCAACTGTTTATGCAACCGAGTGTGTTGTATATGACTGCTGGCGTGATTGGTCTGGTTGGGATTATTCCTAACATGCCACATGTGGCGTTTCTGTTGATTGCTAGCGGTCTTGGTGGGCTGGCTTATTGGTTAGAAAAACGGAAAAAACAGCAGGAACAACAAGTCGAAACCGATACCGCTTTGGAAGAGGTCATGGAAGCACCATTGGCCGAGGTCAGTTGGAACGATGTCCAACCTGTCGATCCGGTCGGTTTAGAAGTGGGCTATCGTCTGATTCCGTTGGTGGATCGTTCACAAGATGGTGAGCTGTTGCGGCGGGTACGTGGGATTCGTAAGAAAATTGCGCAAGAAGTCGGTTTCTTGGTGCCGGCGGTGCATATTCGTGACAACCTAGAAATTCGTCCAAATGCCTATCGTATTTTGCTCCGAGGGGTAGAGATTGGCGCCGGTGAAGCCTATATCGGCCAGTTTTTAGCAATTAACCCTGGGCGTGTGTTGGGCCAAGTCCCAGGAACGCCAACCACCGACCCTGCTTTTGGTTTGCCGGCGGTCTGGATTGAGTCCTCTAATCGCGATTTAGCGCAATCCCTCGGTTATACCGTGGTTGATGCCAGTACGGTGGTGGCGACTCATATCTCCAATATCTTGCAAACACATTCTTCCGAATTGCTAGGCCGCGAAGAGGTACAAGCCCTGCTCGACCATCTCTCCAAAGAAGCGCCCAAACTGGTGGAAGATTTGGTACCCAAAGTGGTGTCGATCAGTACCTTGCAGAAGGTATTACAGAATTTGCTCTCTGAAGGTATGCATATTCGTGATATCCGCAGCATTATCGAAACCCTGTCTGATCATGTATCGATGACACAGGATATTGATGACCTCACCGCCGTGGTGCGGGTGGCGTTGTCGCGTGCTATCGTGCATCAACTGTTCCCCGGCATCCAAGAACTGCCGGTGATGACACTCGATCCACAATTAGAAAGTATTTTGTTATCTGCGGTGCAAAGCAAAGCAGGCGGTGGTTTGGAACCTGGCTTGGCAGAAAGTTTATTACAGTCGGCCTCACAAGAGGCTGAACGTGTGGAACAACAAGGCCACAACCCTGTATTGTTAACACCGACAGCCTTACGGCCTTTATTGTCAAAATTCTTACGCCGTGCCCTGCCGCAGTTGGCAGTTTTGGCACACAATGAAATCCCTGATAACAAAACCATCCGGATCATTGCAGTTGTTGGCGGCAGGGGATAATTCATCATGTTGGTAAAAAAATATTTTGGGCGCACTACCCGCGATGCCCTGCGTCAGGTGCGGGAAGAACTCGGTGCCGATGCGCTGATTCTATCGAATCGACCCCTTGCCTCCGGTGGCATTGAAATCATGGCCGTGGCCGATGGTGATGTCAGCGCGCTGGCTCAGTCATTGGCAACGGCAGCAGTCAACCGACATGCACCAGAAGCAGCGGAAAGTCTAGCCGCCTTTACTGGTAGCGGTTTAGCCACGCCCTCTACCACACAGGCCAAACCATTAAACAGTGCGGTGATGGGGCATGCTTTGGCGCGGACCTATGCTGTCCCTGTTGAACCGCTTGATGAACCAGAGCACATTCCCCCAGCTGCACGGCCTTTAGTGACACCGGCTGCATTTCAACCAGACAATCCCACGCCCAACGCTGAATCTGCAGCAGCGATGGTCAAATCTGCGATGACCGATGTGGAGACAGATGAAGATATCTCCGACACGGCTGAACAAGAAGAAATCCCCCCCAAAGCGGTGCCATTTCGAGAATCAGTGATTGGTCGCTATGAAGAGCGGGCGGCGGCAGAGATTGCCCCTTCAGGACATTTTGCTGATCCAGCAACCATGGCGTTGGCGCAACAAAAAGACAACCAATCAGTCATTCCCAACCATTTGCGTGCCCCTGATGCCGATAGTGAGTTACTCGAACGCAAGGAAGAACCCGATCCTGCATTAGAAAAACTTGATCTACTGAATGAAGAAATCAAAACCCTGCGCAGTATTTTGCAAGGGCAATTGGCTAGTTTGGCGTGGGCGAATTTTGAGAATCACGAACCGGTACAGGCCGAGTTATTCCGACAATTGTTAGCCGCCGGCATGAGTCCAGCATTATGTCGCCAATTGGTGGCAAAACTGCCAACACAATTTAGTGATGAAGCAGCTTTAAAGTGGGCGAAGTCTGCCTTAGCACACAATGTGTTGACCATTCCCGAACAAGAAGATGTGGTAGCCAAGGGGGGGTTATATGCTTTGGTGGGCCCCACTGGGGTCGGTAAGACCACCACCGTAGCGAAACTGGCGGCACGTTGTACCATCCGACACGGCGCCGATCGGGTCGCTTTAATCACCACCGACAGCTACCGCATTGGGGCACAGGACCAACTGCGTTTATACGGCAAAATTTTGGGGGTGTCGGTTTACTCTGTACAAAACGAAGCCGACCTGAACCTAACCTTGGCTGATTTGGGCAGCAAACATCATGTGGTGTTAATTGACTCGGTTGGCATGGGACAACGCGATAGTCGGGTGAATGGTCAAATTGAAATGTTTGCCAATTCAGTGGGGCACGGCGGTAGAACCATCTCGCGGATTTTGGTTTTGGCCGCCAATTCGGATGGTCATACCTTAGAAGATGTGGTGCGGCGCTATCGTGGCAATGGCTTGGCGGGTTGTATTATTTCTAAATTGGATGAAGCGGTGTCAGCTGGTCCTAGCTTAGATACCTTAATTCGACATCGCTTGCCGGTCTATTACGTGACCAACGGCCAGCGAGTGCCTGAAGACTTACATCTGCCAAATGCCCAATTTTTGGTGGATCGTGCTTTTAAAGCAACGCGAGAGCCGGGGCCTTACAGCTTGAAACGAGATGAATATCAACTGGTGCAAGCGGCACAAGCGAGTTGGTCATGAGTATGGGGATGGGGATGGATGATCAGGCAGCGAGTTTGCGGCGTTTGCTATCGGCGGGTCGTAAACCGTGTAGTTTTGCGTTTATTGGCGATCAAAGCAGTGGCATTAGTACGATTGTCGCTGAGTTTGCAGCCGTGTTGGCCTCGGACGGACAGCGGGTGATGATCTTAGATGCTCATGCAGATATGGGACAAGCGCGCCGCTTCAAAGTCAATCATGCTCGCCATCTTGATGACGTGATGGGCTATCAAGGGGCGTTGGAAGATGCGATTGTCAGTTTAAGCTCGGGCGCTGAATTGCTGAATTTGTATGTCCGGCCTTTTGCGTTTGCCAATTTGCATACTGGTTTGGCCCACCGTTTGTCACAAGAGTTTTCTTCACGCTTGCGCGACTCGGAATGGATTTTGATTGATGCTTTGCCGCCGCGACAAGAACCAGCGCTGAGTGCCATCGCTGACCATCTGATTCTGGTCTTGACGCCAGAAGCGAAATCATTGACAGAGGCCTATAGCATTATCAAACAATTGTCGGGTGAGTTTGGCCGGCGGGCATTTAATGTGTTGATCAACCATGCCGAGTCGCTGGAAGATGCGCAACATGTGTTTCGCCGTCTCACCTATGCTGCTAGCGAATACCTCAATGTGTCGCTGCGTTGGGTGGGTTTTATTCCCGAAGACTATCACCTGCGGCGTGCTTTAGTGATGAAAACCGCCGCTACCTTGGCGTTTCCAAAAAGTGAAGGGGCGATTGCCTGCACTCAACTTGCCCGCGCACTGCCGCTGTGGGCCGGTCGTACACCGACAGAAGGTGATACCCTGTTTGCACGTTGGTTAGAAACTGTACGTCATCTGCAAGAAGCGGTGACAGCAGACAACCCTCACCCTTAAATCCTTTTATTTTCTCTCTCTATGTCCCGTATCCCAAAACATCTTGCTTATCAAACAGATCAAGAGCCTGTCGCTGAGGATGTCTCGCGGCATACCGGATTGGTGAAACGCATTGCTTACCAAATGATGAGTCGCTTGCCTGCCAGCGTTGAAATTGATGATTTGATCCAAGTTGGCCTAATTGGTTTGATGGAAGCGGCACGACAATTCGATCCCCTGCAGGGCGTGTTATTTGAAACTTTTGCCACGCAGCGTATTCGTGGCGCGATGTTAGACGAATTGCGCCGTCTCGATTGGCTGCCTCGCCAAGCGCGCAAGCAAGCCAAACAAATCGAGGATGCCATTTTTCGTTTGGAAAACCAGCTTGGCCGCAGTGCACAAGAATCGGAAATTGCCGCTTTCCTTGAGATGGATCTAGAAAGCTACCAACAAGCTTTGTTTGAATGTAAAGGCCATCAAATTGTGTATTTTGAGGACTTTGCTACCGACAAAGAAGAAGCCTCGCATCCAGCAGAGATGTTGCGTGACGAAGGCCAAGTCAATCCCATTGACATTTTAGGTGAAGATCAATTTCGCTCGGCCTTGGTCGAGGCAATTAAAACCCTGCCAGAGCGCGACCAAATGGTGATGAGCTTGTACTACGAACAAGAGCTGAATTTGCGTGAAATTGGCGAAGTATTGGGTGTGACAGAATCTCGAGTGTGCCAACTACATACACAAGCGGTGTCTCGTTTGCGTAGCAAACTCAAACTCTGGTTGTGAGCACACATGAATCTAATACAGGCGATAAGTAAGCCTTTATCGCCGTATCAAGGGAGTGAGTAGGGATGGATTTAATCAGTATTTTCGGCATTATCATCGGGATTAGCGCGATTTTGCTGGGGCAAGTGTTAGAAGGGGGGCATGTTTCCTCATTGCTACAAGTCACTGCCTTTTTAATCGTGATCGGTGGTACGGTTGGGGCGGTGATGCTGCAATCGACAGTGCCGCAATTCACTGCTGGTTTAAAGTTGTTGGGCTGGGTGTTTAGCCCGCCGGAATTAGATGAAAAACGGGTGATTCGCGATGTGATTCATTGGAGCCAAATTGCGCGGAAAAATGGTTTATTAGCCCTAGAGGACAATGTCGGGGGGGTAAAAGACCCTTTTACCAAAAAAGGTTTGCAGATGTTAGTCGATGGGGCAGAACCCGATATTTTGCGTGCTGCCCTCGATCTTGAAATCACCGCCTATGAAAATCAGAAAAAACAGGCGGCAAAAATTTGGGAAGCCGCCGGTGGATATGCTCCCACTATCGGGATTATTGGTGCGGTATTGGGCTTGATTCATGTGATGGAAAACTTAAGCGATCCATCAAAATTGGGTAGTGGTATTGCGGTAGCGTTTGTGGCAACGGTGTATGGCGTGGGTTCTGCCAACTTATTTTTCCTGCCAGTCGCCAACAAATTGAAAACCCTGATTGCGGCGCAGGTGGTGGCAAAAGATATGATGGTCGAAGGGTTGATCTCGATTTGTAACGGAGAGAACCCACGAATTATCGAAAGCAAATTACAAGGCTTTATTGCCCGTTAGCAGTGTTGTTGGGTGCTTGTCGTCGTTGTTGGCAGCGCCCGACTTTTTCTCCTTCGCGGCGATAATTTTCCACCGTATCAATTTGCCCTTGGTCACGTTCAATACTAGCAATCGCCGCTTGCATTCGTTTTTGCCAAACTTCTAAACGCGCCGTCAGGACTTTCTTGGCGGCGTCTTCATTGGCATACACCCCAATCGGTAGATGTTCAATCTCATGGCGCAGCGCTTGGCCCTCGGTTTGTAATACCCGCCGCAGGCCACGTTGAAAAATCGCGACATGCTGCATTTCATGGGTATAAGTCACTTGATACAAACAACTATTGGCTGGCGCATCTTTTGGCATATACACCACCGCTTTGGGTTGGCTGAAGGTTAATTTGACCGTACCCGCGACACACAGCCGGCCATCGGCAGTGGGTTTGGCATGAAAATTCATATCAAAACTGGTGGAAACCGAGGTTTTGGTAAAACCGCCGACAAAAGCGTTCGGCATTCCTTGTAGCGGTTTGATGCCAGATTCTTGCTGAATCCCCGCATAGTCTAGGCTGTGATTGACGTCAATCACGGTGGGTTCGAGCTGTAATAACAGCCGATTTTTCAACCCGCTGTTGTCACAACTGACGGCCCATGCTGTGTGGCTCACCATCGCCAAGGCCAATGGCAATATCAGTGGTAAATGACGACATAACATGGGCGTTCTTTCTTTAAGCTAACAAGCGTTCCATCACGCGAAGATAAACCGCCGATAAGCGCGGGATGTCTTCGAGGGCAACATGCTCGTTGATTTTATGGATACTCTCGTTAATCGGGCCAAACTCGACCACTTCACGACAAATGTCTTTGATAAAGCGTCCATCCGAGGTGCCACCAGTGGTCGAGAGCTGTGCTTCCACACCGGTAACATCATGAATCGCTGCACACACCGCATCCGTTAACGCTGCTGGTTCGGTTAAGAATGGGTTACCGGATAATTTCCAATCTAAGTGATAGTCGAGCTGGTGGCGGTCTAACACCGCATGCACCTTCGCTTTTAATTCATCTGCCGTGTGCTCAGTCGAGAAACGAAAATTAAAACGCAGCTCGGCTTCACCCGGTACGATATTGACGGCACCGGTACCAGAATGGAAGTTCGAGATTTGGAAGGTGGTGGGGGGGAAATAGGCGTTGCCATGATCCCATTCAATGGCACACAACTCGGCAATAGCAGGGGCAACCAGATGAATCGGGTTTTTGGCTAAATGTGGATAGGCAATATGACCTTGAATGCCTTTGACAATCAGATGCCCATTTAATGAACCACGACGGCCATTTTTTACTGTGTCACCAAACACATGCACCGAGGTCGGTTCGCCGACAATGCAGTAATCCAATTCAATATGACGTTCTGCCAGCGTTTCTACCACGGCGCGGGTGCCGTGAGTGGCAACACCCTCTTCATCAGATGTAATCAGGAACGCAATCGAACCGCGATGTTGTGGGTGTTTTTGCACAAACATTTCACAGGCAGTTACAAACGCTGCCAGTGAGGTTTTCATGTCAGCCGCACCACGTCCATACAATTTGTCATCGCGGACGGTGGGCACAAAGGGGTCGCTATGCCATTGCGACAAAGGGCCTGTCGGCACAACATCGGTATGACCAGCAAAGCAAAGCAACGGCCCTGCACTACCACGGCGGGCCCAAAGATTATCAACATCGGCAAAGCGCAGCATTTCAACATCAAAACCAATGGCGGCCAATCGTTCTGCCATCAATTTTTGACAACCATGGTCTTCTGGCGTGACCGAGGGGCGGCGAATCAGCTCTTCTGTCAGTTCGCGAGTAGGATCATTGTGCATGGGGGAAACATTCCTCATAACGAGCTTCTGAAAACCCAACTTCAATCCGTTGTGCTGTTTGTAGCACCGGACGTTTAATCAGCGTTGGGTATTGTTGTAAGACATCGAGCAGGGTGGCAGGGTTGTCTGCTAAAGCCTGTTGTTCTGCGCTTAGCTGACGCCACGTTGTGCTCTTGCGATTGAGCAATGACAAATCAGGCTGTTGTGCTAACCAACTTTGTAGGCAAGCAAGGCTGAGACCATCACGGCGAAAATCATGGAACTGATAGGGAATTTCACGTTGATCGAGCCATCGACGCGCTTTTTTCACGCTATCACATTGGCTAATACCATATAAAACATTGGGCATGGCAAGTTGAGAAGGGTGACAAATAGCAACAGTCTAACATACCGCAGAGAGGGCTTTTGTGGTGCTGATAGAGAAAGGGGTTTGACTTATAAATGAGAAGGCTTATCATTTGCGTATGGATACACTACGCACCACTTCCCCAGCTTTGCCATCGGCCCTGACTCTGCCGGCAGCATCGACACCGATGCCACCGGCGTTAGACAGCCGGCATTTGTTTGCGAAAACAAAAGAGATTCTCATCGAGCATCACGGTGAGCTGTATCGCCTTCGTTTAACGCGAAATGACAAAATTATCTTAACCAAATAACCGATTTTGATGGCTGCGTGCCATCGAAAAGCAAGCTCGCCAAGTCGCCACCGGCTTGGCTTCGCCAGCCCACCGCCTTTTGCGGTTAGCCAGCCAGAGCACGATTCCGAATTAACCGAATTAAGGAGATGCTATGACTGGCGGCCATTTTTCCCGCTCACATTGGACACTGTCACAGATTGCACTGTGTCTTGTTGCTGCTTTTCCCCTGTCTGCAGCAGCAGATAACGCCACAACCGAACCACAACAGGTCAAACGCCTACAGGCGGTGTCAGTGGCGGCTTCGCGGACTGAGCAAGCTCTAGATGAAACTGCACCCTCGGTTGATGTGATTGATCGACAACAACTCGACCGCCGGATTGCAGCAGATTTGCGCGATTTGGTCAGTGATGAAGCTGGGGTCAGTGTCAGTCGTGAACCCGGGCGGCGTGGTAATGCCGGTGTAACGATTCGTGGGATTAGTGGCAATCGAATTTTGACCCTGATTGACGGCGTGCGCCAACCCGATCAGTACGGCGGGGGCGGTGGGAATGGTGCAATCTCTGGTGCTGATTACACCGAGCCAGAAAGCTTAAAGGCGGTGGAAATCATTAAAGGCCCTGCTTCTAGCTTGTATGGCAGTGATGCGATTGGCGGGGTGATGGCTTACCGCACTTTATCGGCTGCTGATTTTGTCAGCGCAGATAACCCTTTGTACTTTGGTGTGAAATTAGGCGGTGACAGTGCCGACCAGAGTACAGCAGCAACCTTGACCTTGGCTGGCCGCAATGATCTGGCGTCGGCATTATTGATGTATACCCGTCGTCATGGCCATGAAACTGACAATCAAGGACGTGATGACAGTAGCGACGGCACAGCAGCCAGTCGCCGGACGATGCCTAATCCACAAGCTTGGGACAGCGATAATGTCCTGTTGAAGCTGGGCCTACATCCAAATCCACAACACGACTTATTCTTTACCTATGAGCGTTTCCAACGCCAACAAGATAGCAATGTAATTTCTGCGCGCAGCAGTGGATCACCGACAACTGGCAGTTTGTTAAGTCAAATGGCCGATGATGATCAAACCCGCGAACGTTTTACCTTAGCGCATCAATGGCAAGATAAAGATCACCCTTGGGTTCAAGCAGCAAAGTGGCAGATTTATCACCAAACGCTCGATCAGACCGAAGATGTGCGTGAGCATCGCTTAGGGCCGAGTAATGCCCGTTTGCGGACCTCGGACTATCGCTTTGCACAAACCCTCACCGGTTTGGATGCCCAACTCGAAAGCCGGTTTTTTGCTTTGGGTGCGGCGCATCGCTTGATTTATGGTTTTGATGCTTCGCGTACTGAAACAGAGCGTTTGCGTGATCGTACACAATGGAATGCTGATGGTTCGACGACCAAAACCGTAGGCGGCGAGCCCTTCCCACAGAAAGCGTTTCCAGACAATCGCACCGATCGTTTTGGTTTATTTGTCGAAAACCAAATGCGGTGGGATAACGGTTGGACCGTGACACCTGGGCTGCGTTATGACTACTACCGCTTGAGCCTGCAACAAGACGCGCTATCGCAAAAAATTAACCAAAATGGCCCGCAAGCCAGCGATCTGTCTGACAGTGCTTTATCCCCCAAATTGGCATTAGCGTATGCCTTTAACGACCAAATCACAGGTTTTGCCCAGTTCTCAACCGGCTTCCGTGCACCGCCGTTTGATGATGCCACCATGGCTTTTATGAATGCTGCTCATGGCTATGAGGTATTACCCAATCCAAACTTAAAAGCAGAAACCAGCCGTGGGATTGAGCTGGGGGTCAAAGGCCGTTGGCAAGAGGTTGAGCTTGATGTCAGTGTGTTCGCCAATCGCTATCGTGATTTCTTAGAACGCCAATTAGTCGGTCAACGCAGTGTACAAGGCCGTCCCTTGGCAACCTATCAATATGGCAATGTTGGGAAGGTGAGTATCCACGGCGCGGAAGTGAAGGCAGGCTGGCGCTTCGCGCCTCATTGGCAAATCAGTGGCGCGCTTGCTTGGGCTGAAGGGGATAACGACAGCGAAGGTACCCCATTAACCTCGGTAGAACCGTTAAAAGGTCATCTGAAACTGGCCTATAGCACTGAGCCGTTTGGTGCCGATGCCAAGCTGCGTTTTGCTGCGGCTAAGAGTCGCGTGCCGCAATCGACGGATAGCCGAGGTCAGGCTACCGCTGGCTTTGCCCCTGCAGGTTATGGCGTTGTCGATTTAACTGCGTATTGGCAAGTTAATAAACAGCTACGCATCAATGCGGGGGTGTTCAATGTCTTTGATAAAACTTATTGGAATTGGAGCGATGTGAAGGGCTTTGCTGCCAATAGTGCAGTGTTGGACTTCTATTCCCAACCCGGTCGCAGTGTGGCGGGTACAGTGGAATATCGCTTTTTCTAATCGCTATCCATTCACAACATGATAAGGAAGAGAAACTATGGAACGTGCGCCAGAAGCGTTATGGCAAGCTTTCGCTGCTTTAAAACGAGATATGCCACAGATGCGAATTCGCGATGCGGCACGGCAGTTAGCCATCAGTGAAGCCGAGTTGGTGGCTGCCGACCCTGATGCCGTGGCATTAAAGGCGGATTGGCCAACTTTGTTGATGGCTATGCGGACACTCGGGCCTGTGATGGCATTAACGCGCAATGAGGCTTGCGTCCACGAAAAAATTGGTTTGTACGACAATATCAGCATTAACGGAAATATGGGTTTGGCATTAAACCCAGAAATCGATTTGCGGTTGTTTCTCTCTCATTGGAAATATGTTTTTGCGGTAGAGCATCGTCAAACTGACGATAAAGTACAGCGCAGTATTCAAGTATTCGATCGCTATGGTGAGGCAATCCATAAAATTTTCCTGACACTGCAAAGTGATGTGTCGGCTTTTAATAGCGTCAAGCAAGATTTACAGACAACCTTGCTGCCATTGGTGATTGATACTGTCCCTGCTTCCTCGGTAGAACTCCCTGATGACGCCATTGATGTGGTGGGGCTACGGGCGGGTTGGTTGGCGTTAAAAGATGTACATGATTTTCATGGTTTGCTGACACAGCATAAGGTGTCGCGGCAACAGGCGTTCCGTCTGGCACCAGAAGGCCATGCGTGGACGGTGGCAAAAGATGCCATAGAGCCGTTGTTACATTGTGCCAGCGAAACTGAAACCCCGATTATGGTGTTTGCAGGCAATCGCGGCTGCATTCAAATTCATACCGGCCCTGTTCATCGTGTGGAGCGTTTAGGGCCATGGTTGAATGTCTTAGATCCTAATTTCAACCTTCACTTGCGTACTGATTTGATTCAAGAAGCGTGGGTGGTCAAAAAGCCGGGTGACTGCGGCATGTTGACGTCGCTGGAACTGTTTGATGCGCATGGTCAATCGATTGTCACGCTGTTTGGTGAGCGCAAACCGGGTAAGCCAGAGCTGGCCAGTTGGGTGAAGTTGGTCAGTGAGTTGGCGGTGGAAGATGGTGATGTGGCGTAAGTCTCTTTCGACAGCACTGCTGGCGCTGTTGGCATGTCCTGTATGGGCTGCCGCGCCAGAGCGGATTGTGGTGATGACGGCCGATGTGGCGGATGTGGTGGTGGCCTTAGGCGCCGCGCCAACAGTCATTGGTCGAGATCGCTCTAGCCAACACCCTGCCTTGGCTTCGGCAGCGGTGATTGGTTTTAATCGCTCATTGAGCGTTGAACCGATTACCCGCTTAAAGCCTCAGCTGGTGTTAGGAAGCAGCTTGGCACAACCGGCGACCATTTGGCCTCAATTACAAAAATTGGGCATTCCTGCGCAACAAGTGAGCCAACATGAAGATGGGCGTGATTTTGCAAATAGTATTCGTGAGATTGGCCGTTTGTTAGAACAGTCGGCGCGTGCGGAGCAGCTGGCGCAGCAATGGCAACAGGGGATGACGGCAAAGACGGCAACGGGTGTGCGCTATTTGTTCACGTATGACGGGAGTTTGGTTGCCGGTAAAAACACCGCTGCCGATACTCTGATTCGTGCTGCTGGTGGTATCAATATCGCCGAACATGATGGTTTTAAGCCCTTATCGCGTGAGGCTTGGCGTCGCTTGAAACCGGAGGTGATTGTGGTGGCCGATCACAATCGTGCTATCACTGGCGGTCGTGCCGGTTTGTTGGCGCGTCCTGAAATTGCATTAACACCGGCCGGACAAAAAGGTCGGGTGTATGAATTGCCGGCTGGGGAAATGTTCCGCATTGATTTGGACAGTCCGAAAGCGGTGAGCAAGCTAGGGCAACTGTAATGCGTCATCAAGCCGTGGGGTATGGGTTGGCGGTAGCCGTCAGTGTGTTGGTGGTGATCGTGGCGATCACGGGGCAAGGGGGGCTGTGGGCATGGCCAGATTGGCAAGACCCCTTATTACAAGAACTCCGGTTGCCACGCATTGCCAGTGCTTTGCTGGTTGGTGCGGCATTGGCGGGCAGTGGTGCGGCGCTACAAGCCTTGTTTCGTAACCCATTGGCCGATCCGGGTTTGATTGGGACGTCAAGCGGTGCGGCGTTGGGGGTGGTGTTACTCATTGCGTGGGGTGGGGCTGCCAGTTTTGGTTTACCACTGGCTGCCTTTGTCGGGGGCTTATTGAGCACTGGCCTGATTTTATTGTTGTCGCGAGTAGCGGGAAACAGTGAAGCGGCGTTGTTGCTGATGGGTTTGGTGATTGCAGCTTTTATCGGTGCCATTACCAGTTTGGTGCTGTTCTTATCCGATGATCTGACCTTGCGTGGTGCAATGGCATGGCTGGCGGGTAATTTGTCAGGGGCCAGTACCTCGCCGTTAGGTGTATCTGCCGCAGCGATTGCGCTTGCTTTGCTGTTATTGATTGCCTTGGGACGCGATTTAGATTGTTTGGCATTAGGTACAGACAGCGCCCACGGTTTGGGATTGTCTTTAGCAGCAACCCGCGCTTGGGTCATTGTTGCAGCAGCATTAGCAACAGGGGCTGCGGTGGCGTTGTCGGGGGTCATTGGTTTTGTGGGCATGATGGTGCCCAATGCGCTTGCTTTGGTGGTGGGGGGAAGTCGGCGGCGGTTGATTGCGCTGTCGGCTTGGCTGGGTGGTTTATTTTTACTGGCGATGGACACGGTATCCCGTCTGGTGGTGTATCCCATTGAGATTCCCGTCGGCCTGCTGACTGCGTTCACTGGGCCACCGTTTTTTATCTGGTTGTTCTGGTATCGGCAAAGAAAGGTCAACTGATGCAACGCGATGCAATTCCCCTGCCTGTAGCCCATGAAACAGCACTGTCTGCATTTCAAATAGACCAACTCTCTTTGCAAATGGGTCATAAAACCATTCTGCAATCTGTCAATACAGTGATTCCTCGTGGCAGCTTGTGTGTCTTGATTGGGCCCAATGGTGCGGGTAAAAGCACTTTGTTACGCCATCTAGCGGGCTTATTACCACCGCAACAGGGCGAGGTGATGTATCACGGCCAGCCGGTCACTCAATTAAAAGCCCGACAACGTGCCCAGCAGATTGCTTGGGTGGGGCAACATCCGCCGAGTGATTGCAGTTTGAGTATTGAAGATTTCGTGATGTTGGGGCGTCGTCCTCATCTTGGCCGTTTTGCGTTGCCGAAGGCAGACGATCGGCAACGGGTACAACAGGCTTTGCAGGCGCTAGAGCTGACCACTTTGGCTGGACAGCGTTATCAACAAGCGTCTGGCGGTGAGCGTCAGCGTGCAGTGATTGCACAGGCTTTAGCCCAAGATACGCCAACTTTATTATTGGATGAACCGACGAATCATCTTGATTTACGTCATCGCCAGATTTTAATGCAGCGGCTATTTGCCTTGACTGCGCGGGGAAAAACGGTGGTGGCGGTGTTACACGATTTAGAATTGGCGGCAAAGTATGCTGATTGGCTGGTGTTATTGCATCAAGGCCGTGTTTTGCGCGCTGGCCCACCGGCATGTGTACTCGACAGCGAGGCGTTGAGCATTGCCTACGATTGGCCGATTCGTGTGGTGCAAGAAAGTCATGGTTGGCGTTTTGATGTGCTACATGAGGTAAATCATGTTAAAGCCTCTGCATAGTGCGCCTGTCTCGGCATCGGTCACACCTCGCGCCGCCAGTGCTGCTTTGGGGAGTGTGTTATTGCATGGTGGGGTGATTGCACTGTTGACTTGGGGTGTGCAACACACTCGGGTTCCGGCAGTGGCTATCACGCCAATGGTGGCACCCCTGACCGCACAATGGATTGAATTGTTGCCCGCACCGCCTGTTGCCGTTGCTGACGCTGTTCCCACTCCAGCCGCGAATGCTGTCCCCTCACGCGCTGCGCCACCGGTGGTTAAGCGTTCAACACCCGCGCCATCTGCAGCACCAGTGTCATCTACTGCACCTTCTGTTCGTGCACAGACTAAAACCGAGCCTGTGACCAAGACGGTTGCAGAATCGCCACCGGCTGCTTCGGCCGTCCCTGTGGTTGTGACAACTGAGTCATCCTCACGGCCGAGTCACTTTCAAGCACCACGTTTTGATTTGGCCTATTTAGACAATCCCCCACCGCGCTATCCACGGACTGCCCGCCAAATGGGATGGGAAGGCACCGTACTATTGCGGGTAAAAGTTAATTCACAGGGGCGTGCCGATGTGATTCGTCTTGCCCGCAGCAGTGGTTATTCACCGTTGGATGAAGCTGCGCAAGAAGCGGTGGCGCGCTGGCGTTTTGAACCCGCCCGCGAGGGGGAGCAGGCGGTGTCAGCATGGGCGGAAGTGCCGCTTGTGTTTCAATTGCACGCCAGTTAAAACCACACCATATCTGTCCACTGTGGCAAATCACTGCTGCTGGCGAAGCTCACCACTGAAACCGCAGCAAATGCACTGCCGCTGCCATCGGCATCGTAGTATAAGGTTCGCGTTTGGCTATCGAGCAGGTAGCGCGCTGGGCTGCTGGTGGTCAGTGAGGAGACGTTTTGCCAGTCTTGCTGGGTTGCGGCAATAAATACTTTGCTGCTTAACGCGAGTTGATCTTCACCCGCGCGAAAATCTATTAGGGTAGCGGTATCTCCGCTCGCTGCCGCGCGAGTGATTTCAAAGCGATCAGCCCCCGTTCCTCCGCCTAAGGTATCGCGCCCGCCACCGCCATCAACAGTTTGCGCACCTTCGCCAAAACGGATGTTGTCGGCGTAGGGACTACCTACCAGATGCTCCACTTGCAGCAAGACATCGTGAAATCCACCGTGTTTGACCTGCCATAAGCGCGTGTCGCCACTGGCGGTGAGAGCGGTACCGACGCCACTGTAGTTCATCTTATCTACGCCGCTGCCGCCATCGACCATCTTATTTCCTGGCCCAAGATAAACCTCATCATTACCGCCACGCAGCATCACATTGTCTTGTCCTGTTTCGGTGTAAAACAGGTTATTTTGATCGTTACCGATCAAAGTATCGTCATAGATAGTGCCGTTTACGGCTTGGATATGGCGGAATAGGCTGACACCACTTTGATTCCACGCCACGCCCATGCTGTCGTTATCTGTTCCGAAAAACACTGTGCTGCCACTGGCCGACGATTGCAGCGAAAGGGTGTTGTTACCACTACCGCCATCAATCCAATGCGACCCACGCTGTAGGGCAATTCGATCATCTCCCCCGCCTGCTAATACCGCTTGCCCTGTTTGGTTGAGTAACACTAACTCGGCACTGTCGTTGCCGATTAACCATAAATCGGCGCGTGCGCGGCCATCTAATAGCTGTAAAACGGTTGGTGGTGTACTGGCATGAAACCATTGGCTGGCGGTTTGATAAGCGGGTTTGCCCTGCACGGTGTAACCACTGTCGCTATTGTTAAAGCTGGCGCTGGGTTGTGTTTCCCAATTCCACAGATGGATGCCTTGTAAGCCGCCGGTGTGAGTGGAAAATTGACTGAGTGCCGATAACATACCTTGTAGGGCGGCTTGTTGTTCCTGCACATCAACGGTGGTGTTTTGTTCGTAGTCTTCCGGCTTGAGTGCTGCACCGTCGATGCTACGATAGCCTGCTTCGGTGATTAACACACGATGTCCGGTGGCGTTTTGTAGGGCGCTGATTTGGGTTAATGGCGCAATCTCACCGCCCACACCGAGATACCAGCTTTCCATGACCTGTGCTGCGTTGACCGCATAACTACCGGCGCTGACTGGATAGGCGGTAACACTGGCAAAATCAAGCTGTTCCCAAAAAGGCACACTCATGGCGGCACTCAAGGTCGAACTATAAGTGAGTTGTCCTTGATAGACTTCCCGAATGGCGCTGATGATGTCCGTCCACTGTGTTTGATAACGAGCAATCGCTAATGAGCTAAATTCTGTGCCCAACACAAACACATCAACCTGATTGGCTTGAGCCAATCTAGCCTGTTCAACAATCCAAGTGCGATAAGTTTGAAACCACGCCTCGGGGTCGGTGGGGGCAAAACGGCCACGCCAGTCATCGGTTTGTGGACTGAAGTGTGGTTTATAGATGACCTCTAGATTTGGATAGCGTTGTGCGGCTTGTAAGATCGTGGCCACATTAGCGGCTGATTCTGTACGGCCATCGGCAACGATAGTGCTGGAAAAGCGATCTTTGGTGTAAGCCGTTGCTACGATAGAGACGCTGTTAGCGCCACTGGTGACCAATTCGCGTAGCGATTGTGCGGTGTCCTGACTGGCAAAACGCCCATTCCACCATGAGGGTAGGGCAAAGCCTTGGCTAGTAAAGGATGTCATGGGGAAAGTCTCGGTAAAGGCCAGACGAGCAAACGCCCCCAAGGCGGGGGCGTATGAGCAAACAACTGTGGTCAGCTTAGCGGGCTTTTACAAAATCTGCACCCATTTCGCGCCGGTAGTATTCATGGAAATGCTGCATTCCATCTTCGGTTGGCGATTGGTAAGGGCCGACTTCGGATTCACCACGTTGCCACAGGGCGCGGCGGCCTTCGTGCATCCGGTAGCAAATCTCATCATCTTCAACAGCGGTTTCAAAGTAAGCTGCTTTTTCTGCTGCGATAAAGTCAGGCTCAAACCACACGATTTCTTCTGGGTAGTAAAACTCAGTGATGACGGTGGTTTTTTCTGGGCCACGAGGAATCGCGACACTGACCACTAACACATGGGGATACCACTCCACCATTATGTTTGGATAATAGGTCAACCAGATTGCGCCAAACTCGGGTTGTTTTTCTTGGTACTGTTTGAGCACTTCTTGGTGCCACTGGCTGTAAACCTGACTGCCTGCCCGTGCCAGACGATTTTTCACGCCAACCGTTTGCACATGGTATTGTCGGCCCCATTCCCATTTCAACTCGCTGCAGTCAACGAAGTTGCCCAAACCAGGGTGGAACGGATCGACATGGTAGTCTTCTGAATACACCTCGATAAAGGTTTTCCAGTTGAAGTCGTATTCAGTGGTGACAGATTCTGAGTAGGCGTATTGCTCAAAACTCAGATGTTGGGCGACACCTAGACTGGCTAAATCCTGTTGAATGTCGCGTTTTGCGTCAAACAACAAACCATTCCAAGAGACCAACTGCGTTTTCCCAAGATTGAGACAAGGGTTATCAGCAAAGTGCGGTGCACCGACTAAAACACCCTGATTATCATAAGTCCAACCGTGGATATTACAGGTGATAAGATCACCATTGCCGCGACCCTTATGGATGAGGGCTTGCCGATGTCGGCAGACATTCGACAATAGCTGCACACCGCTTTCTACTCGTTTGAGCATTTTGCCGTGATCCATCCACGCCAAAGTGTGATAGTCACCGATATTCGGCACCATCAGCTCATGTCCATAGTATTGCGGAGCGTTGCGGAACAAACGTTCTTGTTCCAATTGATAAATGGCCGGATCGAAGTAAACATCGACCGGAAGTTGCGTGGAGGAGGCGCGCAGAGTATGCGCGTTCGCCAGATCAGACATTATTCCCAATCCCCAATATCTGAAGAATCAAGACCAGCCGAATCTCGCTGAAACGAGTTTGCGGATACCTATTTCTTACTTAGCCAATTCAAAGTTGTGGTGTGAGTTGGCTTGAAAGCAAGGGGCCGGATTGTCGCCGTAAGCGTATGGAGATGCAAGCCTTTTGTGAAAAAAACTTGCTAAAAGTAGTTTTTCATCAAAGTTTTAGTAAAAAGCAGGTTAAATCGAGGGATTTTGCTCACATATCTTTAACATCCATGTCGTAAAGTTGGCTTTATCTTCTTGGCATGTCTGGTATCCTAGGCTGGTTGTGCCTTTGGCCTATCCGCCCCCTTTTTGGAGAAATCGATGTCTTCTGTGTTGGTGATTAACTGTGGTAGTTCCTCTCTGAAATTTGTTTTGTTAGACCCAGAAACCGGCGAGGTAGCATTAAAAGGTTTGGCTGAACGGCTCGGACAACCGGGGGCGCATGTCTTATTTAAGGGAGACGAAAGCTACGAATTCGATCTGCAACAAGGGGCACACAGTGAAGCCATGCAGGCCGTGTTGGCTGAATTGGAAAAACGGGATTTGATGACCAAAGTGCGCGCAGTTGGGCATCGTGTTGTGCATGGTGGTGAGCATTTTCAGGGATCAATCATTATTGATGATGAGGTGTTGACTGCGATTGAAGCATGTTCAGCCTTGGCACCATTGCATAATCCCGCCAACCTAATTGGTATTCACGCTGCCCGCCAACATCTGCCCCACCTGCTCCATGTGGCTGTGTTTGATACTGCTTTCCATCAAACCATGCCATCACATGCCTATTTGTATGCAGTGCCGATGTTCTTGTATAAAGAACACGGTGTTCGCCGCTATGGTTTTCATGGCACCAGTCATCGTTATGTGTGTCAACGCACTGCACAGTGGTTACGTAAACCAACAGATGAAATTTGTATGATCAGCGCGCATTTGGGCAACGGTTCCTCTGCTTGTGCGATTGTGAATGGCAAAAGTGTTGATACCACCATGGGGCTGACGCCATTAGAAGGGTTAGTCATGGGAACGCGCTCGGGTGATATCGACCCAGGTATTTTGCCGTTCTTATGCGAGGTATTGAAAACCGATGTGCAGGGGGTAAATGAACTGCTAAACCGCAAAAGTGGTTTATTAGGTTTGTCTGAGTTGAGCAACGATTGCCGAGAATTGTTAGAAGCAGAAGCCCAAGGCCATCAAGGGGCACACTTGGCGTTGGAAGTGTTTGTTCATCGTCTAGCAAAGGCTATTGCTGGTTTGATGACTAATTTGCCTCGGATTGATGCGTTGGTTTTTACCGGTGGAATTGGTGAAAATGCGCCAAGCCTGCGTGCCCGTACCTTACAGCGCCTAGGTTTATTTGGTTACCGTGTTGACACGCAAGCCAATGCGCTTTGTGTTGGAGGTAAAGAAGGGCAAATTACGGCGGCTGGCAGTCCGCTGGCCTTGGCGCTGGGGACAGATGAAGAGCGAACCATCGCACGCGATACGTTAGCTCTTTGTTAATCGTTGAAGGCCTGTTTGCCTGCGGCAGTGACAGTGAGCCACTGTAATTGACAATTTGCTGTTGCTGCGCCGGTCCTCAACTGTTGCACATCACAGCGCATGGGCGATAGGACACCCTCGCGCTGTGTCAAAAAATCCAGCAATTCAAACAGCTGTATTTCTCGTTTTAAGCCTATTTTTAATTTGATTGTACTTATCTGCCATAATCCCTGTTGATGTTGTTCTGCGATTGAAAAATCAACTTGCCAATCATTATTGGTAATGCCTTTCTGTTCTATTTTTTGCAAGGTTTGTAACAGTGCTACGCGGTTTTCAGCTTGAAATAATATGCTGTTTTTTAACTTATGTTTTTGCAAAGACATCTCTTGTTCAGGGACTATTGTTTTTTGTTGATATTGTTGCAGCTGATTTTTTAATCGTTGATTGTTTTTATAATAATGGAAAGCATAACCACTTATTATGATTGATAATCCGATAAGCATTGAGGCAACTTTCAGCAAATGTGCTGGTGGTAAATAATGCCTGATGTCTGTTGTTTTTATAAAATACATGCTCTTACCCTTCATCAGAGATTATATGCATCTTGCTGGACGATCTGTTTCGATAGTCAGCTGAAACACCGGATTATTATCTTGCTGTCGATTTGTCCAGTTTTGATCAGGTCGCAATGGTAAGGGAGATTGTTCAATTGAGGTTGTTAACTGTTGTTTTTGCAAAGCATTTGCAACCGCGTGAATCCATAGCATTGCTTGATGTGGATTAACCTCAGTTCTATGTTGAAGGTTAATAGAAAATTTTAGTTTTGGCTCTTTTTTAGTAAATTCATATTGCCATGTGTAATGACTGATTTCTAATGGCCAGGCTTTTTTTATTATTTCTTTGACAGTACCCAGACATTTCTCTGGTGGCCTAATTAGATCATATTGCTGCAGTTGACTCAGTATTTGATCTTGTTGTTGCTGTCTTTGCTGTTGATTTTCTACAGTAATAAACTCTCGTTTTTTTAGTGATAGGATTTCGGTTAGTTGCTGCCCTTCTTGGAAGAAGAAAATAAAAGCAACAAATGATATAACAATCATGCTTGATGTTAAAAAAATGATCGCCTGAGTTATTTTTGTTAAATACTGCTTAAAAAAGCTTTTACGCAGATGTGGTAGTGAGTAACTAATGCTTTTCTTGATGATGTCAGAAATTAGGGCTGATTTGTCAATCTCCGATGTGATATTTATCAATTGTTTTCCTGTTGACCTTTGCCAGTTGTCCACTTCTCGTGCTAACCAACTCTCTTCTGGTTGTAAATATAAATCCCGCTTTGCTTTTAGATAACCATCTTGATAAGTGTAAAAGTGTAATAGGCTGTCTGTCTGATAGTAAATGTCTTTATTAGGCAGATTCTTGAGAAATTTATGACTAAGTAAATCAAAAAAATTCACGATTTTTGCAACTTGGATTTCTTGCTCCTCTGCAATGGTAAATATCTTATCCATCACTGCTTCTGTTTTGAGGCTGTAACAAAATAAGCATCGTCCCTTTAATTGGTATATTGCATTACCTTTTAACTTCGATCTCTCCAACCGGTTAAGCAGCCTTTTCTGATCGAAGAAGCCGATTTTTGGTAGATACTCTACCTTAGTATCAACAAAGCTACTGCTTAATACAAAATAAAAAATAGTCTGTTTGTCTTGTTTAACTACATCAATCCATTGGTTCAACCAGTCTTGTTGTTGATTAGTTGTTGATAAAGTTAAAATTTGACTTATTTTTATTTTTTGGAAAAATACCTCGCAAAAGAATATTTCTATCTGGCTGGGTTCAATAAAAACAATGGCTTTTTTCATGCTATCACTGCCCCAGTTGGCTACTCAATTCATACAATGGACCTAGGGTTGCCATGATGAAAAAAGCAAGTATCAGCCCAATAAACAAAGTAAGGCATGGTTCAATTAACTTTTGTACTTTTTGTAATCTCTGATTGGCTTTTTCACGATAGAATATGGAAATATAGTCTAAGCATGGTGCAATTTTTCCCGTTTTCTCTGCATTATAGATAAGAGAAACAATGATCTGGGGCGCTAATTGTGTATGGGCAAGGCTTTCATGAAAGCAAAAGCCTTGTTCTAATTTTTGATAAATTAACTCAATTTGTTTTTGAATGAAGGCATTGTTGCTGATAAAATTACTGGTTTGTATCGAATCTGCCAATGTGAGACCGCTAGTTAAGGTGATGCTGAGCAGTCGGCTAAATTGGCTGAGAAAAATCATTTGTTGAATCTCTCCAAAAATTGGTAATCGCCAACAGAAATAGTCTACCTTTTCTCTTGAAATTAACTCATGTTTAATCAAGAGGTAAATAATTAAAAAAATAAATCCTAAAATAATGGCTAACTGGTCAACTTCTGTTTGTAACCAATCAGACAGTGAAATTAATATGCGTGTTGTAGTCGGGAGTTCTTGATCTAAACTTAAGAGAAAGCTGGTCAATTCTGGTAATATCCAATAGCTCAAAAAAACAACAGCAGCCAACCCAATAACAACAGTAAACATCGGGTATAACATAGCTTGTCTAATAGTATCTTGGTTGTTTTTTTGTTCTTGTAGGTACGTATAAGCATGATTCATACTTGTAATAAGGCTGCCACTGGTTTCACCGATTCTAATAAACTCTTTTACCATGTTTGAGAAAATTTGATTATGACTGATTGCCTGATATAGAGATTTTCCTTGTTCTAATGCTAACAGCGTTGCTTGTAGTGCATTTTTACGATTCGTGTTTTCACTGGCTTCAATCAAACTTTCAATAGATGAAATCACTGTAATGCCAGATTGTAATAGTAACAACCATTCAAATAATAATTGAAGTTGTTGATCGATTTCTATTTTTTTACCAAAACTCAGCCAATTTTTCTTTTTATTGTCTAATAGTTTGCAATCAATTAGAAAAAGATTGCGTGCTTTTAATGATTTTTCTAACTCAGTGATGCTTTCTACATCAATGTAACCAGTATGGATTTTATGGTTATGGTCAATTGATCTGTAGTAATATCTCATATTCTTAACTTCCTAAAAAAACATAGAGCTTTCTTTATTGATAAGTCCTGCTCTAACTTTTTCTTTGATGTCTTGTTCCATTGAGAAATGATTCTCTCCATGTAATTTACTTTTTTCAATTTGCAACAAAGATTCTTTATTAGAAATGGCAAGTGAAATTTCCTTGTCGAAGGCAATTACCTCTGCAATCACTGTTCGACCAAATAAACCAGTCCCATGACATATACGACAAGAGACAGATTGAGAACAGCTACACTGTTTCTTGACTAGTTTTTGTGAAATTACACCTATTATATTCATTGCAACTAATTCATGACTAATGCCAAGTTCAATTAGACGTGCAACTACACCTAATCCAGAGTTTGCATGTAAGGTTGCATAAACTTGATGTCCTGTCATGGCTGCTCTAATTGCCATAATTGCTGTGTCTGTGTCTCGAATTTCGCCTACCAAAATAATATCCGGATCTTGTCTTAATAAAGATTTTATGCCATCTGAGAATGAGATTTTACTGTTATCTGTTAATGAGGTTTGTCTAATAGAACCCATTACATACTCAACAGGCTCTTCTAGCGTCATGATATTAATTTGGGGGCGATTTATTTTTTGTAACAAGCTATACAAAGTTGTTGTTTTTCCACTCCCTGTTGCTCCTGTGACAATAATTAAACCTTGTTCTTGTTGAATAATTTTATCAATGAGTTTTAATTGTTCAGATAGAAAGCCTAAGCTGCTTAAATGAAAAATATTATTGCTAAAATTAAGTAAGCGAATAACAATGTTTTCACCAAATAGAGTCGGATGAACAGAAACACGAAAATCAATTTTTTTGCCAAAAATTTCTGCGCTAAAACGACCATCTTGTGATTTTCTGTTTTCACTGATATCTAAATTTGCTAAAAATTTTATTTTTCCTAAGATAGTTGGCCATTTTTTGTAATGAATAAGTGTTGCTTCATGCAAATCCCCATCTATTCTCCAACATAGCCGAGTGAAATACTGATGTGGTTGAAAATGGATGTCTGAACATTTCCTTGCAAGAGCAATCCTAAAAATCATTTCTAAGAAGTCTTCTTGGTTTGGATCGAGTTTTTGATGATTGTAAAAATATTGCTCTAGAAAATTTAATATGGCTTTTTGACTGCAAAGAAAGATATCAACCTTAGCAGATGGGTTGAAGAAACTTTCTCTAATTAAGTCGATTGATAAAAACTGATCCGTATCGCTAACAGCTAAGCTGATTGTATTGGCTGTTTTATTAAAACATAGTGGAAAAATTAAGTGTTGTTCGAGAGTTAATAATTGATTTTCTGTAAACTCAAATATTTCCCTATTGTTTTGGTCAAAAACATTTATGCTTTTAACACCTAGTTTCTCAGCTAATGCTGCATAACAAATATCAGCATCAACAAAGCCCATCTCAATGAGAATATTACAAATTCTCGTACCAATGTTTCTATGCTTTTGTTCCTCAAGTGCAATAGTGAGCTGTTGTTGCGTAATGAGTCCTTTTTTAATCAGTAATTGCCCAATTTTTTCATTATCCATTTCTAACCTCGAATTAAATTCTCGATGTGTATAATACGATTGTCAACCTGCTGAATATTAAATTGATAGGGTGATCCTTGTTGGGTCAATTCGATAGATTTTTTATAGAAAAGAAGTGCTTGGTTTTTCAAGTTTAATTGATCGAGACTGACTGCTAAGTTAAAAGCAAAATCAGCCTGTGTGGGTTGCATATCATAGGCAATAAAGAAATTTTCTTGTGCTTGTTGCCAATCTCCTGCTTTAGCCAGTTCAATTCCATACAAGAATATTTCATCTGCTGTTTTATTTTTACTACTATCCTCATAGGGCAAGTTTTTTTCTGTATGCTGTTCAAAAAAATAGAGTGGTTTTGTTTCTGTATTGTCTTTAACCTGAGAAATTTTTGTAGGCAATTGAGAATTTTTATTTTCAATTGCTTTTTGCTCTTGATGTGTTTGCTGACTTTCTTGATCTACTCTCAGCGAAGGGGCTGGATATTCTCTAGCTAGTCTATCGAGTAGCTGTTCTTCTGCTGCAGTTGATGTGACAATTGTGTCTTGAGTCACTTCAGGAGACAGTTTTGTTGGAGTATTTCCTGTGGTAACCACCTGTTCTGCTTTGGCATTAATTAAGGTCAGATCTGTGGCAAATAGAATCATCCCTCCAATTAGGAGAACACTAATTATCAAGATCGATTTGGTTTTGCTTTTTTGATTGTTTTTTGAATCTGAGCTCATATCTTCCTGCCGTAATGTGCTCTCGATATGTAGAGAGTTAGGTATCTTTTCTGAAAAGTTAAATTCATTAAGTGGTTTGATTTTCATGTTGGATCTCCATCTTGATTAGAGAGCTTAATGATTTTTTGCTGTGTTGCTGAAATCAGAGTTGGTTTGATTAAAACAACTAATTCTGTTTTTTTGCTTTCTTCGGTGCGATATTTAAAAATATTACCGACTACTGGAACACGGCTGATAAAAGGTAGACCGATATCATTTTCTTTTATTTGGTCTTTAATCAATCCGCCGAGCACAGCCACTTGGCCATTTTGAAGAAACAATGTCGACTCTAGTTCTCGAATCTGTACAATAGGAATTTCGCTTTTTACATCAACTGAGTTAGCTTTCGCTTGTTGTGAAAGAGCTAAATCAATTGCTGGGTCTCGGATATAGCCAATAACAGATGAAATAGTTGGACGAATATTGATTGCTATTCTTCCTTGGTCAGAAATTTGTGGCAAAATGGTGAGAACAATCCCTTCTGATACGGTATTTAAATGACTTTCATAGCTTGTTCTACTAGCCTGATTATTGTTGCCTTCTGAAATATTCACCCGCATAGTAAAGTAAGGGATGTCTTGTACTGCTTTGAGAATAGCTGGTTGATTATTAAGAGAAATAATTTTAGGGCTGGATAAAACTTTAAGTTTGCCAAAACTTTCTAAAGCTTGTATTGTGCTTTGTATGTTGCCACCGCTACTAATATATTCAAAAATGGGCAATGCAGCATTAAACTTCGGTATAGGGTTGCTATTGATATAACGGGCAAAATTCTGTTGATAACGATACCGACCATCTTTAAATATTCCTTGCCAGTCAATACCCATTTGATACTCGTGTGAAAGTTCTATTTCAATGATAGTTGCTTCTATCATGACTTGTTTGTTGCTTTGTGCTTCTATCTCTTTAATCAGTTGAGAGATTTTTTGATGTTGATTTTCGGTAGCTAATATTGAGATAATCCCAGTTTCTTTATGAATTGATACTAGGCCAGAGACTTGAGAAAAACTTTCTTTAATTGGTACGCTCGATGTTTGTTGGTTTGGTTTTTGCTCATTTGATTTTGGCACCAATTCAACAACGGTTGGAGAATTCCCTCGCTCTTGTAAAATTTTCTCAAAGTGATTTTGTAAACTTTGCCAGAAATGATTATGTGCTTCATTTTGGAATTGACTATATGATCCTGCTTTATGTCCTGACTGATTCCCTGGGATAATGCTGTGGCTACCGGTGGCTTTGACTACTGAACTGGCACCAATTTCCGTTTTATATTGACGGTTTAAATTAAGATGATTGATTTGGTAGTGTTTTAGATAAGGAGTATCTGGCTCAATATCAATAATGATGGCTTGATCACTAACTCGCCAACGAATAGCCGCTTGCTGCGTAATACGATTTAAAATAGTGGGCAAAGATTGTTTAATGGCATGAATCGTGATTAAACCATTGATAGCTGGATGAACATCAGCATTTAGCCCTGCTTCTTTTGCGATCTTGCTAAGTACTTCGCGTACTGGCGCTTGTGAAACAATTAAAGTAAAGGTTTTTTGTGGTGGCTGAACCAGAGTGAGCGGAGATGATTCGGTGCTGACTGGTGAAGAAATAACGGATGGCGTGTGAGGCTGTGTAAGATGCTGGTCTGAAAGTGTTGGCGGGCGATGCTGACAAGCCGTCAGTGATAAAAACATCATCAGCCAGAGAGGAATTTTTTGCTGCTGACGCGTTCTAATATGAAGTTGCATTCCCACGGTTGTCGACTCCACGTCCAGTTGACGGCAACAATTTGGTATCTCAATTCATCACGGAATATAATCCGTTTGTCGAGATGATATTTATCATCTCGCTTTTTTATTTGCAATGCTAATGTGCTTGCTGGGCGGGTATATGTACAATGAAACAGATTACAAACCTTTCATAGAACTCAAAAATGTTAGTTTTTCCTACGGCACAAAGCCCATTTTGCAAGACATTTCACTATCTATACCACAAGGTAAGCTAGTTGCCATAATGGGTGGTTCTGGTTGCGGAAAAACAACATTGTTGCGTTTGTTATCGGGTCAGGTAAAACCGCAATCCGGTTCGGTTTGGGTTGATGGTTGTGAGGTTAACCGTCTGTCTGACCGTGATTTGCTGGCATTGCGCCGCCGCTTGGGTATGCTTTTCCAATTTGGCGCATTGTTTACTGATTTGAATGTATTTGAGAATGTTGCTTTTCCATTGCGTGAACATACTCAACTACCAGAGGCGATGATTCGTGATCTGGTTTTGATGAAGCTACAAGCAGTAGGGCTGCGTGGGACAGCAAATTTGATGCCATCCCAGCTATCAGGGGGGATGTCGCGTCGAGTCGCTTTGGCGCGGGCGATTGCCTTAGATCCGGCTTTAATGCTGTACGATGAGCCTTTTACTGGTTTAGATCCGATTGCACTCGGCACGATTGCTGTATTGATTCGGCGTTTGAATGATGCTCTGAAAACTACGGCTGTGATGGTGACACATGATGTGCATGTCTCGTTAAATATACTAGATTATGTGTATTTTATTGCCGAAGGAAGAATTGTCGCCCAAGGTACGCCACATGAAGTTCGTGTTTCTACCGATCCGTTTGTGAGGCAATTTGTCCAAGGTGAAGCGGATGGACCGGTCAGATTACACTACCCTGCTGCTGATTACGCGGCTGAACTTGGTTTAAAGCAATGAGGAGATTCGCTTGCCTGATTTATTGTACCCATTACGTCGAGTTGGGCATCTGGTTGTAGAGGGTGTGTGGCGTTTTGGTTTTGCCATGCGCTTTTTGTTCTTGTTATTAATCAATTCTTTACAGACATTACAGCGATTGCCCTTGTTAATCCGTGAGATTTATTTTGCGGGTGTTTTGTCATTACTGATTATTGTGGTGTCGGGGACTTTTGTTGGTATGGTTTTAGCATTGCAAGGCTATACCACGCTCAATAGTTTTGGTTCTACCGAGGCGCTAGGGACTTTAGTGGCATTATCTTTGCTGCGTGAGCTTGGCCCTGTATTAGCTGCACTATTGTTTGCCAGTCGATCGGGTAGTGCGATGACGGCAGAAATTGGTTTGATGAAAGCCACTGAACAGTTAGATGCGATGGCGGTGATGGGGGTGAACCCGATAGCGCGGGTGTTGGCACCTCGGTTTTGGGCTGGGGTGGTATCGATGCCATTATTGGCTGCTGTATTTAATGTATGTGGAATTGTTGGGGGGTATTTTGTTGGTGTCGTGATGATTGGTCTGGACGGGGGCGCTTATTGGTCACAAATGCAGTCAAATGTTGATCTTCACTATGATGTGGTCAATGGTGTGATCAAAAGTGTGATTTTTGGGGTGGCGGTGACATTGATTGCTGTGTTTGAGGGTGTTAACGCCGTACCAACTGCAGCGGGAGTCTCTGGTGCTACGACTCGGACTGTTGTTACCTCCGCTCTCGTGATTTTGGCCCTAGACTTTATGTTAACGGCTTTTATGTTTTAAGGATTCAAGAATGGTGCAACGCGGTACGATAGATTTGTGGGTCGGCGTCTTTGCGGTGATCGGCCTTGGGGCTTTGCTGTTTTTGGCACTCAAAGTGGCAAATCTGACTTCCATCGGCTCGGGTGTGCAGAGCTATGTGGTGTATGCCGATTTCGATAATATCGGTGGCTTAAAAGTCAGAGCACCGGTGAAAGCGGCGGGCGTTTTAGTGGGACGTGTTGAATCGATTGCTTTAGACACAAAAACCATGCGTGCTCGTGCAACTTTGGCTTTAAACAGTGAATATCGCTTTAGCAAGGATGTGAGCGCGCAAATTCTGACAGCAGGTTTGTTAGGCGAGCAATATATTGGTTTGTTGGATGGGGGCGATGAAGTTCAATTGGCTGCCGGCGATAAGATTGATATCACTTCATCTGCTTTAGTATTAGAGGATTTGGTTGGCAAATTTATGTTGAGTTTTGCTGAAAAACCAACCAACTCAACCGAATAATCATCATTTAATTAAGGAAATAAAATATGTTACAGGGTTTACGTCATTGGTTAGTACCAATTTTGTTCTGTGCTGGATTGCTACCATCAACTGTTGCACTGGCAAATGACACGCCGGATGCCATGGTACGGCAGGCCTCTCGACAGGTCTTAGACACGCTGAAAAAAGATGACGGGAAAAATAGCCGTCAGATTCGTGCTGAGGTGGAATCTATCGCTGTGCCGAAGTTTGATTTCAAACGGATGACGGCTTTAGCGGTGGGACGAGGATGGAGAGACGCTTCACCGGCGCAGCAGGAAGAATTACAAGTGCAGTTCAGAACGCTACTGGTGAGAACCTACACTTCAACCATGTTCCGCTTCCGTAATGCACAAGTCAATGTGGCATCTAACCCTGTTATTTCTGCCGACGGTAATGAAGCCACAGTACGTAGCCAAGTAGCGATGGGTGATGGTAAGAATGTCCAAGTTGACTATTCCTTATATAAGGTTGCTACTGAATGGAAAGTCTATAACGTCTCTGTAGAAGGGGCGAGCTTGGTCACTGTCTATCGCAATAATTTTAACGACATTATTCGTCAGTCGGGTGTTGATGGCTTAATTAAGTCATTAAAAGAGAAAAATGATGCTTTCATCGCCAAAAGCTGAGTTATCGCCGTGGCCACTGAAGGGCAACGTTACGTTTTATGAGGCAGCAAAAATTGAACGTGAGATAAGCCAAGCGGTGCAGCGCGGTGTTGTTTGTTTCGATTGGCAAGCGGTGGAAAAGGTTGATTCCGCAGCGGTTGCTTTGGCTTTGCAACTACAACGCATTGCTGCGGCTAACCACGTGGAACTCTCCCACCTACATCTGCCGCAAGCATTTTTAGATCTTGCTGATTTATATGGAGTTTCTGACCTTGTTACCTCTGTTCAATAGGCGTTCGGCCATGGCGGCAGCCTTGGTTCTTTCTTTGACCGCTTGTGCCAGTGTTGAGCAACGCCATGCCCGCGACCCTCTCGAACCGGTGAATCGTGTCGTGTTTTCCTTTAATCAGAAGGCGGATCGATATGTGATGCAGCCGGTTGCTGAGGGATACAAAACCGTGACACCTGAGCCCATCCGACAGGGGGTCAGTAATGTTTTTGACAATATGAAAGATATTGTCAGTTTTGCCAATCATGCAGTCCAATTAAAGCCAAAGGAAGCACTAAATGACTTTTTCCGTGTAGCTGTTAATACGGTATTTGGTTTTGGTGGTTTGCTTGATATTGCTTCCCCAATGGGACTCAAAAGCCAAAAAAGTGGCTTCGGCGATACTTTGGCACATTATGGTTGGAAAAACAGCCATTATGTAGTGTTGCCGCTATTAGGGCCTTCAACTGTACGTGATGCGATTGGTACGGGGGTTGATTTTGTCTCTAATCCACTCGACCATCATGTCCAACATGATGTTCCTACACGCAATACTATCGTCGGTGTTAACGTAATCAATCAGCGGGCGCAGTTGTTGGGTAGTGAAAAATTGTTAGAAGAAGCTGCCCTCGATCCCTATTCTTTGATGAGAGATACCTATTTGCAGATTCGAGATAAAAAAGTTGGGTTGCAATCTCAAGCAGAAGAAGAGATCCCTATTAATGAATTAGTGAATCCCTAATAGATCATTTCTATGATTAGGTCTATAAAGCGCCTTAACGGGCGCTTTTATTTTTTATCAGATAGAATTTTTGTTTTATGTGTTTATCGCAATTCTTCTTCATATTTTACGCGGTTTTCATCAGGCACCTTTTAGGGTATAAAGCAAGAGTGAATTTTGTTTTTGTTGTTTGTTGCGATTTTTCGCGTACAGGCCTTGTTTCCTGCTAGAGTTGTGGTTAACCTTGTTTGAGTGTGATCTGGCGAGGCAAGGATGTTCTTGTGTGTGTCTCTTTTCTATTTGATTGCCCTTTATGTTAAAGCCTGCGACACAAAAACCCTTTGAGTTAACGCCAAGCTATAGCGCCGACGTTGTCTTGCCCCTACACCCCTGTTGTTGCAATAGTCGCATGACAGAAAAGATGGTGTTGATCGGCGCTTCAACGGGGGGGACTGAGGCAATCAAGGCTGTGTTGACTGCGCTACCAGCCCAATTTCCTCCTATCTTGATCGCACAACACATGCCAGAAGTCTTCACCAAATCATTTGCCGATCGACTCAATACACAATGTGCGTTGACAGTGAAAGAGGCCGAGGACGGTGAAATGATTAAAGCAAATCATGTTTATATTGCCCCCGGTTTTGCTCATCTTTTATTACAAAAGCGGGGGATGCAATTTTTTGTTGCTCTCAGTCGTGGCAATGAAGTCAATCGTCATCGTCCTTCGGTGGATGTATTATTTCGTTCTGGCGCTAATACCCTAGGCGCTGCTGCTGTTGGTGTGATTTTGACGGGAATGGGGCGAGATGGTGCACGAGGATTAGCTGAATTACGCCAAACAGGTGCCTATACCATTGCCCAAAATGAAGCGTCTTGTGTTGTATTTGGTATGCCGAAAGAAGCAATCGCACTAGGTGGTGTGGCAGAAGTGCTATCGATTGAACAAATTGCGCCACGACTATTAGCTTTGTTGACACATCAAACAAGTCATATTGCGAGGTAGAGATGTCTAAGCTCACGCTACCTATTCTTGTGGTTGAAGATGATGATGCTTTATTGGAGGCCATCGTAGATACCCTGCATTTGGCAGGGTACTCAACCTTGACAGCAAAAGAAGGTAGATCAGCACTCCATATTCTCAAACAACATAAAGTTGCTCTGGTGATCTCGGATGCACAAATGCAACCGATGGATGGATATGCTTTATTTGCAGCATTAAAACAAAAAAATCTGACGGTGCCGTTTATTTTAATGACGGCGTATGGAGAGTTAGATAAAGCTGTTGAAATGTTGCGGGCTGGTGCTGCACATTACTTACAAAAACCGTTTGAACCTGATGTGCTGCTAGATGAGGTGGCGCGTTGTCTCGAGAGGACACATGCTGCCCCCACTGCGCTTAATCATGTCGAAGCAACTACGGCTCTTGTTGCTGAATCCAAGGTAATGAAAGAGCTGTTAGCGTTATTGGGGAAAGTTGCTTTAAGTGATGCTAGTGTATTTTTGCATGGTGAAAGTGGTGTAGGAAAAGAAGTTTTAGCCCGCTTTCTGCATCAACATTCGGCACGGGCAAACGGCCCCTTTGTTGCAGTCAACTGTGCAGCGATTCCTGAACACTTGTTAGAATCGACACTGTTTGGACATGAAAAAGGCGCTTTTACCGGTGCTAGCCAAAGTTTTGTTGGTAAGTTTGAACAGGCCCAAAGTGGTACACTCTTGCTCGACGAAATCAGTGAAATGCCATTGCAACTGCAAGCAAAATTGCTGAGAGTGTTACAAGAGCGAGAGTTAGAACGATTGGGTAGTAATCGTGCAATTCGTTTAGACATTCGGGTGATCTCAACCAGTAACCGCCACATCGAAGAAGAAGTGGCTGCTGGTCGGTTTCGAGAAGATTTATACTTCCGTTTAAATGTTTTTCCGGTTTCTATTCCCCCTTTGCGGGAAAGAAAAGAAGATATTTTGCCTTTGGCTAAAGCTTTTTTATCTGGCACAG